>JAURXE010000211.1 GCA_030654635.1 Pseudomonas sp. | reverse complement strand
AACTGCGGCAAGCCGCTGCACCTGGCGCGCCAGGACGACCTGAGCGCCACCGTCGATGTCTTTCGTTTTTTTGCCGGCGCTGTGCGCTGCCAGCAAGGTCAGCTGGCCGGCGAATATTTACCCGGTTACACCAGCATGGTGCGCCGCGACCCGATTGGCGTGGTGGCCTCCATCGCGCCCTGGAACTACCCGCTGATGATGGCCGCCTGGAAAATTGCCCCGGCGCTGGCCGCTGGCAATACCCTGGTGTTCAAGCCCTCCGAACACACCCCACTGTCGATATTGGCACTCGCGCCAGCGCTGGCCGAACTGCTGCCACGGGGAGTGATCAACATTATTTGCGGCGGCGGCGAAGGGGTCGGCAGCCATCTGGTCAGCCACCCGAAAGTGCGCATGGTGTCACTGACCGGCGACATAGTCACCGGGCAGAAAGTCCTCCAGGCCGTAGCCAAAACCCTTAAACGCACTCACCTAGAACTGGGCGGCAAGGCCCCGGTGATTGTCTGCAACGACGCAGACATCGAGGCTGTGGTGCAAGGCGTGCGCAGCTACGGCTACTACAACGCCGGGCAAGACTGCACCGCCGCCTGCCGTATCTACGCCCAAGCCGGGATTCACGACAGGCTGGTCAGCGAGTTGGGCGATGCGGTGGCCAGCCTGCGTTTTGCCCGCAAAAATGACGCCGACAACGAACTCGGCCCGCTGATCAGCGCCCGCCAGCGCGACCGGGTTGCCAGCTTTGTCGAACGCGCCCTCGGCCAGCCGCATATCGAGCGAGTCACCGGCGCCGCAGCACACTCAGGGCCGGGGTTTTTCTATCAGCCAACCCTGCTGGCCGGCTGCAAGCAGAGCGATGAAATAGTCCAGCGCGAGGTGTTTGGCCCGGTGGTCACAGTCACCCGTTTTGACGAGCTAGCCCAAGCGGTGGATTGGGCCAACGAATCCGAATACGGCCTGGCCTCCTCGGTGTGGACGCAAAATCTCGACAAGGCCATGCAGGTGGCGGCACGCCTGCAATACGGCTGCACCTGGATCAACAGCCATTTCATGCTGGTCAGCGAAATGCCCCACGGCGGCTTGAAGCGCTCGGGCTATGGCAAGGATTTATCCAGCGACTCGCTACAGGACTACAGCGTGGTGCGCCACATCATGGCCCGTCACGGTCAGCCGCTGGTCTAGCCGGCCAGCTAAAAACGCCGGCTAGCGAGACAAAAACAGCACAGCTTCTAACATTTAATAACCACAAAAAGCCCGCAAGGGCCAAGCACCACGACGTTCAACTGCCCCGACCAATACCAACAAAAGGGAACTCCAATGATCGTGCATAAAACTGCGTTACTCAGCGCACTCACCACCGCCCTACTGGCCAGCGCCAGCCTGCAAGCCGCCCAACCGCTGCAAGCGATTGGCGCCGGCGAAGGCCAACTCGACATCATCGCCTGGCCCGGCTACATCGAGCGCGGCGAAAGCGACAAGGCCTATGACTGGGTAACCGGCTTTGAGCAGGAGTCGGGCTGCAAGGTCAACGTCAAAACCGCCGCCACCTCCGATGAGATGGTCAGCCTGATGGCCAAAGGTGGTTACGACCTGGTCACAGCCTCGGGCGACGCCTCGCTGCGCCTGATCGCCGGCAAGCGCGTGCAACCGATCAACACCGCACTGATCGCCAACTGGAAAAACCTCGACGCCCGTCTGAAAGACGCGCCCTGGTACAACGTTGACAAGCAAACCTACGGCGCCCCCTATCAGTGGGGCCCGAACGTGCTGATGTACAACAGCAAAGCCTTCCCAACCGCGCCCACCAGCTGGAGCGTGGTGTTTGAGGAGCAACAATTAGCGGATGGCAAATCCAACAAAGGCCGCGTGCAAGCCTACGACGGCCCGATCTACATGGCCGACGCGGCGCTTTATCTGAAAACCAAGCAACCCGAACTGGGCATCAAAGACCCCTACGAACTGAACGAAGCCCAGTACGCTGCGGTGCTCGACCTGCTGCGCAAACAGCACAGCCTGATCCATCGCTACTGGCACGATGCGACCGTGCAAATGAGCGATTTCAAAAACGAAGGCGTGATGGCCTCCGGTTCCTGGCCGTATCAGGTCAATGCCTTGCAGCTGGAAAAACAACCTATCGCCTCGACCATCCCCGTTGAAGGCGCCACCGGTTGGGCCGACACCACCATGCTGCACGCAGACGCCAAGAACCCTAACTGCGCTTACAAGTGGATCAACTGGTCGCTGCAACCCAAGGTACAAGGCGACGTAGCCGCCTGGTTCGGCTCAGTCCCAGTGGTACCAGCAGCCTGCAAAGACAATGAACTCTTGGGCGCCGAGGGCTGCAAAACCAACGGCTTCGAGAACTTCGAGAAGATCGCCTTCTGGAAAAGCCCGCAAGGCAAGTGCGCCACCCACGGTGAGTGCGTGCCGTACAGCCGCTGGACCAAGGACTACATAGCCATCATGGGCGGCCGCTAGGTTTCGAGGTAAAGCTACTGCGCTCGGCCATGCTACGTTGAACGGCGACGAATAATGCTCATGTACACCAGTACATTGCGCTTCCTCGCCGCCGTTCGCCTTGCGACCTTCGCTCGCTACGCTTTCCCAGCGAAACCACATTCTGGCGACTGCTGCGCGTGCCGGACGGTGACGTAGGGTGGACAACGCTTCGCTTGTCCACCATCGGGCATCACTCGGTAGTTGAGAAGCGCTCGGTGGATGAATAAGGCGTCACCTGCGCACTTACACAGAATGTTTTCAATGTTTCACAACCCACAGCGTCCGGCACTTTCCGTGTCGGCAAAACACCGATGCCGGGCGCTGTGGGTTGGTTTTTATCCTGGAGTTTTAGCATGACCCTTGCAGTGCAATTCACTGATGTATCCCGCGCCTTCGGCGAAGTCAAAGCCGTCGACCGGGTGAGCATCGATATCCAGGATGGCGAATTTTTCTCCATGCTCGGCCCCTCAGGTTCGGGCAAAACCACTTGCCTGCGTTTGATCGCCGGCTTTGAGCAACCGACTTCCGGCTCCATCCGAATTCATGGCGAGGAGGCCGTTGGCCTGCCGCCCTACCAGCGCGACGTTAATACGGTGTTTCAGGATTACGCCCTGTTCCCCCATATGGACGTGCGCAACAACGTTGCCTACGGCCTCAAGGTCAAAGGCGTGGGCAAGGCCGAACGCATGGCGCGGGCCGACGAAGCTTTGGCCATGGTGGCACTGACCGGCTTTGGCGAGCGTAAACCCGCCGCTATGTCCGGCGGCCAACGCCAACGGGTGGCCCTGGCTCGTGCGCTGGTCAACCGACCACGGGTGCTGCTGCTCGATGAACCCCTCGGCGCACTGGATTTAAAGCTGCGCGAGCAGATGCAAAGCGAGCTGAAAAAACTCCAGCGCCAGCTCGGCATCACCTTCATCTTCGTCACCCACGACCAGACCGAAGCGCTGTCGATGTCCGACCGGGTAGCGGTATTCAACAAAGGCCGCATCGAACAAGTCGACACCCCGCGCAACCTCTACATGCGCCCGGCCACCGCGTTTGTCGCCGAATTTGTCGGCACCTCCAACGTGCTGCGCGGCGAACTGGCGGCCAAATTGAGCAACGCCAGCCAGCCGTTCTCGATTCGCCCGGAACACATTCGTCTGGTCGACAGCAGCACAGCAATCGGCAGCAGCGAAGTCGAAGTCAGCGGCTTGCTGCATGAGGTGCAGTACCAGGGCAGCACCACTCGCTTCGAGCTGCAACTGGACAACGGCCAGACCCTCAGCGTCAGCCAAGCCAATAACCAATGGCTCGATAGCAGCCAAGCTTTTCAGCCCGGTCAGCGGCTGACTGCGCGCTGGCCGCGCGACGCCATGGTTGCGCT
>JAURXE010000208.1 GCA_030654635.1 Pseudomonas sp. | reverse complement strand
CCGAACCATTCGCCGGTGCGACCGAAACCGCAGATCACCTCATCGGCGACAAACAGAATGTCGTACTTGGCGAGGATCTCGCGGATCTTCGGCCAGTAGCTGTCGGGGGGAATAATTACCCCGCCGGCGCCCTGAATCGGTTCTGCGATAAAGGCCGCCACATTGGCTTCGCCGACTTCGAGAATCTTCGCTTCCAACTGCTCGGCGGCCCAGATACCGAACTCTTCCGGGGTTTTCTCGCCGCCCTCGCCAAACCAGTACGGCTGCGGGATATGCACGATGCCCGGCACCACGCCGCCTTGATCGTGCATGCCCTGCATGCCGCCCAAACTTGAGCCGGCGAAAGTCGAGCCGTGATAGCCGTTGATGCGGCTGATGATCACTTTTTTGTCCGGCTGGCCTTTAATCGCCCAGTAATGGCGAACCATGCGCAACATGGTGTCGTTGCCTTCCGAACCCGAGCCGGTGAAAAACACATGGTTCATGCCTTCCGGGGTCAGCTCGGCGATAGTCTTGGCCAACTCCAGCACCGGCGGATGGGCGGTGTTGAAGAAGGTGTTGTAGAAGGGCAGTTCTTTCATCTGTTTGCTGGCGGCATCGGCCAGCTCATGGCGGCCATAGCCGATGGCTACGCACCAAAGTCCGGCCATGCCATCGAGGATTTTCTCGCCCTCGCTGTCCCACAGGTACACGCCATCGGCGCGGACTATGATGCGCGGGCCTTTGTCGCTCAATTGCTGATAATCGGTAAATGGCGCTAAGTGATGGTCGCGGCTCATGGCCTGCCATTTCAGGGTTTGCGGGTTATTGCTACTGCTGCTCATAGCGCCTCCAATGTAGTGCGGCGGGCGGGTCTGCCCAAGACGCGTCGCAAGGTCAGCGACGCAATCCCAATCAACTTCTATCGAGCAAGTGCTTGATGGCGAAATCGGCATCGGCCGCCTGCTCGTCCAGCTCAAAACGTTTGACCATGTCGTACAGCGCGAGGAAATCGGCGCTGAAAATATCCGCCATGATCGGGCAACGCTGCAGCTCATCCAGCGCCTCAGCCAGATGCATCGGCAGCGCACCACGGGCCGACACAGCCTCACGGTCACTGACTTCCGGACCCGGTTGAATCTGTTGCTGCATGCCGATCAAACCGGCGCCGAGCATCAGGGCCAGGCTCAGGTAGGGGTTGGCATCGCCACCCGGTAAGCGGTGTTCGACGCGGCGGTTGGCCGGATTCGATTGCGGGACCCGAAAGGCCGCAGTGCGGTTGTCAAAACCCCACTCGACGCTGGCCGGCGAGGCGTCCGGGCGCTGCAGACGCACATAGGAGTGGGCATAGGGGGCCAAGAGCGCCATCGAGGCGCGGGCCGAGGCCTGCCAGCCGCCGATAAAGTGCTTGAGCTGCTCACGGGGCGAGCCGTCGGTGGCGGTAAAGGGGTTGTTGCCCTCGGCATCGGCCAGGCTGATATGCCAAT
>JAURXE010000203.1 GCA_030654635.1 Pseudomonas sp. | reverse complement strand
GAGCTGCATTGCGTGGGCGCTACCACCTTGAATGAGTACCGTCAGTACATCGAGAAGGACGCGGCGCTGGAGCGGCGCTTCCAGAAGGTGCAGGTGGACGAGCCGAGCGAAGAAGACACCATCGCTATTTTGCGTGGCCTGAAAGAGCGCTACGAGGTGCATCACAAGGTGGCGATCACCGATGGCGCGATCATCGCCGCGGCCAAGTTGAGCCATCGCTATATCACCGATCGGCAATTGCCGGACAAGGCCATCGACCTGATCGATGAGGCCGCCAGCCGCATTCGCATGGAGATCGACTCTAAGCCAGAGGTGCTTGATCGCTTGGAGCGGCGTTTGATTCAGCTCAAGGTTGAGTGTGCGGCGCTGAACAAAGAAGACGATGAGGCGGCGCTCAAGCGCTTGGAGAAACTCAAGGAAGATATCGCCCGGCTGGAGCGTGAGTACGCCGATCTGGAGGAAATCTGGAAGGCCGAGAAAGCCGAAGTGCAGGGTTCGGCGCAAATCCAGCAGCGCATCGAGCAGTCGCGCCAGGAGTTTGAAGCCGCGCGGCGCAAGGGTGATCTGGAGCGTATGGCGAAGCTGCAGTACGAGACCATTCCTGACCTTGAGCGCAGCCTACAAATGGTCGATCAGCACGGCAAGGCCGAAAACCAACTGCTGCGCAGCAAGGTCACCGAGGAAGAAATCGCCGAAGTGGTCTCCAAGTGGACCGGTATTCCGGTGGCGAAAATGCTCGAAGGCGAGCGCGACAAGCTGCTGAAGATGGAAAGCCTGCTGCATCAGCGGGTGATAGGTCAGGACGAGGCTGTGGTGGCCGTTTCTAACGCGGTGCGCCGCTCCCGTGCTGGGCTGTCCGATCCTGATCGGCCGAGTGGCTCGTTTCTGTTTCTCGGCCCCACCGGCGTGGGTAAAACTGAGCTGTGCAAGGCGTTGGCCGAATTTTTATTCGACACCACCGAGGCAATGGTGCGCATCGATATGTCCGAGTTTATGGAGAAACACTCGGTAGCTCGCTTGATCGGTGCGCCGCCGGGTTATGTCGGCTATGAAGAGGGCGGTTATTTGACCGAGGCAGTGCGGCGTAAGCCCTACTCCGTGGTGTTGCTGGACGAGGTGGAGAAGGCCCATCCGGACGTGTTTAACGTGCTGCTGCAGGTGCTCGAAGACGGTCGCTTAACCGATAGTCATGGCCGTACCGTGGATTTTCGCAATACCGTGATAGTGATGACTTCCAATTTGGGTTCGGCGCAGATTCAGGAGCTGGTCGGTGATCACGAAGCACAGCGCGCGGCGGTGATGGATGCGGTGAGCGTGCATTTCCGCCCCGAATTCATCAACCGTATTGACGAGGTGGTGGTGTTCGAACCGTTGGCGCGTGAGCAAATTGCCGGTATTGCGCAAATTCAACTGAGTCGCCTGCGTCAGCGTTTGGCGGAGCGCGAGCTGAATCTACAGTTGAGTGACGAGGCGCTGGATAAGTTGATTGCCGTGGGTTACGACCCGGTTTACGGCGCGCGGCCATTAAAACGGGCGATTCAACGCTGGATCGAAAACCCGCTGGCGCAGCTAATTCTGGCGGGCAAGTTTGCGCCTGGCAGCCAGGTTGTTGGGCGGGTAGAGGGCGATGTCATCGTCTTTAACTGATTGGTGCAACAAGCGAAAAAGCCCGCGGTGCGGGCTTTTTTGTGGGCTTAAATATGCTCTAGGACTATCGCCAGTGCGGCGGCCTGATCGTCGGCCAGATCGATAATATGAAAGCCGCTCCAGCAATGCTGGCCGTCGGCGCCGGGACGACTCCATAGGCAGTCGGCGCCTAAGCGGATTTCACGGATATCGTTTACTGGGTGAGCGCATACCAGGCGCAAATCCCACACTGAGTCGGCGCTCACGGCGGTCTCACTGAACAGCATAAAGCCGTCATCGGTGAGGTCGACTACGCGACCGAGGCTTTCCCCGCTGTTCAGGTCGAAGACTTCCAGCTGCAGTTCGGCATGATGACGGCTGCGCTGACGACGATCGTCCATGGACACTCCTTAAGCTTCGGCAGTCGTGCGGCCGCTAAAGCGCTGCAAGACACGGTAGATGGCACTGAGGGCGCGATCCACCAGTGGAGCGGCGCGTTCGGGGGCGATGATGCGGGCCAGACCTTGTTCCATTTCGCTGGCCAGCAGGGTCAGCGGTTTGATCGCGACCCTCTGGCCGCTGTGGTCGACAAACATATAGTTGCGCGTGGTTGGGCTGTACCACGACAGTTTTAGCTCTCGGGTCTCATCGCCACTGACAAACTCAAACCAGGTGCCAAACTCGATTTGCTCAAGCTCTTTAACCAGTTCCTGCGCGCGGGCGGAGAGCCCGGAGGCGCGGGGCGCGCTGGTGGCCAGTGCGGCATCCTCACCGAGCATCGCGCCAAGCGGGCTTTCTGGCAGCGTGGGGTTGAGCTTGGCGGCGATCTGCGGCTGCTTGGCTTGCACTGCATACTGGCAGGCTACGAGGTCTTGTAGCAGGCGGCGAATGCCTGCGTCATGGTAGCCGCCCAGCAACTCAAGGCCTTGGCGCAGGTCCTCTAGGAGTGCTACACGCAGTGCCTGCAGGCGCTCACGGCCGTTGGCGTCTTGCGGTGTACCACTCCAGGCTAATTGCTCGGCGACCTCGCTGGCGCGCTGCCATTCGGCGCTGCGTTCGCCATGGCGAAGGCAGACAAATACCAGCACGTCGGCCCAGGTCAGCTCGAGAAAATTGCGAATAATTGCCGGAGGCTGGCGTTCATGCAGTGCTTGGGCCACCACTTCGACAGCCAGTTGGCGGGCGCCGAGGAGTTTGTCACGGCCCTTGGCGGCTTCTACGGCGCGACGCTCGCGCAGTTCAACTTTGTGCTGCAAGGTTGCGGCGTACTCATTGAACTCTTCAAGCAGGCTTTCAAAGAGCTGTAGGTCGCCGACAAAGCCATGAATGACGCGCTCAACCACCCACTGCATCTTGGCCAGTAAGCCGCGTTCGTCACCGTCGCCACCGTACAGCACGCCGGCTTGGGCCATGGCATTGAGTAGCCGGCGGGCGGGATGGTGGTGTTGGGTGAACAGCGCTTTATCTTGCAGCGCGACCTTCAAGTACGGTGTGTGCAGGTGCGAGAGGGCGGTTTTGCAATTGTCTGGCAGGTTGTCGTCATCAAGGATGAAGTCAAACAGCATGCCGACCAGGTCAATAACATCCGCCTCTTGGTCGGACAGCTTTTGCTCGCCGGGCTGGCTGCTGTAGCTCTCCAGTTGTTGTTGCAGGTCGGCTTTGAGGCCCTCTACACCTTGTGGTTGATGCAGGCGATGGTTTAGGTCGTTGGCGGACTGCTGTTGTAGGCGATTTAGGGCGTCGAGCAGTTCGCTGGCGCTGTAAACGCGGGTGGCGCCCTGCGGGGAAAAACTGGCAATACTGCGCGTGCCGCCGAACAGTGGCGCGTCGATATCGCGCTGGCGATGCTCGCCGAGCAAGGTCGCCAGTCCGCTAAAAAGTACGGCAGGATCGCTCGGTGGTTCACCATTCAAGTCAGCGGGGCCGGCCGGATAAGCTTCTGCTGGCGCATAGTGGGCAGTCGATGAGCCGCTGTGGGCGGGCGAATGGGGCGACTGGCTGGCACTGTGCTGTTCGTCTGTGGCGTGAGTTGCCTGGGCTGGCGTGGCTGCAGGTGCAGTGCTCGGCTCCTGCTCAGGACTAATAGTTGGGCGATTTCGAGTGGCTGCGCGCTGCGCGCTGTATTTCAAGTTGGGCAGCACATCGGCCTCTATTAGTCGCTGATTCAGCGCTTCGTAAAGGCTGTCGAGGTTCTGCATCATATGTTGGTCGAACAACATATACAGGATGGTCTTGATCCGCAGCGGGAATGGCGTTGCTGCTAGCGCTTCGCGGAAAGTCTGAGCGATAGCCTGTGGCCCGAATGGATTACTGTCTTCATCAAGCTTTTTACCATTATTAAGCAGTGCCAGGCGTTGATCGAGGGCAAACAGCGATTGAGCACAGCGCGCCTTAACCCGGCTGGCCATGTTGGTAATTTGCAGGCTCTCTTCGTAATCTTCGTTTTGCACCAGCGACAGTTGTTCGGCGTTCAGTGCGCGAGGTTCTTGTTGGGCTTTGAGGTTGCCTTCTATAAGGTCGGCAAAGTTTTGCGCAATATGCTGATGATAGGTTCGTTCAATCTGCGGCCGCTGTTTGCGAATATCGCGCATGCTGTCGAAAAACAGTGTCTGGATCTGGTTGTTCTCGGCCTTTTCGGCGCATTCAAATAGCGTGTCGTCGACTTGCGCGAAAACCCCGCTCAGATGCTCGGCCAAACGATTCATAACGAGCTTGTGGCAGCCCTGCATGAGCTCGCCAAAGCGCGGTTGAATGCCGCGACTGGCAAGCGTATGCGCCGGTGCCGTGGGTTTTTTGGACGGTGGTTGGTTGCTCATCGACTTTCCTGGCTGGGGGCTTTGCAGCCCCCCACGTCCTGTTGTGATCACACTTGGTTAAAGATATAGCAGTCTGCTATCTGCCTGCAAAGAATTGTCTGAAGTTGAACTTTGCTGTTGACAGTCTATGCCATATCTATAGAATGGCGCTCCTCAGACGGGGCAGCGGAAACGCCAAGCACTGAATGAGATGGAAGCAAGTAGTTCCGCGATAGCTCAGTTGGTAGAGCAAGTGACTGTTAATCACTGGGTCCCTGGTTCGAGTCCAGGTCGTGGAGCCAATCTTTCGCCGGGGTATAGCGCAGTCCGGTAGCGCGCCTGCTTTGGGAGCAGGATGTCAGGAGTTCGAATCCCCTTACCCCGACCATTTTTGGGTCGTTAGCTCAGTTGGTAGAGCAGTTGGCTTTTAACCAATTGGTCGTAGGTTCGA
>JAURXE010000198.1 GCA_030654635.1 Pseudomonas sp. | reverse complement strand
GTGGTCGGCGATAAACTTCAATTCCGCGTCGGACTTGTTGCGCGGGTGCTCTTTCAGGCCGGACGGAAGGCAGTGGGAGTAGCAGACCGGTTTTTTCGATTCGAGAATGACTTCTTCGCTGGTCTTGCTGCCAACGTGGGACAGGTCGCACATGATGCCGACCCGGTTCATCTCAGCGACTACCTCGCGACCGAAACCCGACAGCCCACCATCACGCTCGTAGCAGCCGGTGCCCACCAGGTTCTGGGTGTTGTAGCAGAGCTGCACCACGCCGACGCCGAGCTGTTTGAACACTTCGACATAGCCGAGCTGGTCCTCGAAAGCGTGGGCATTCTGAAAACCAAACAGGATGCCGGTCTTGCCATCGGCCTTGGCCTTATGGATGTCGGCGGTAGTGCGCACCAGGCTGACCAGATCGCTGTTGTCGCGGATCAGCTTTTGGCTGGCGGCGATATTGTTGACCGTGGCCTGGAAACCTTCCCACACCGAAACCGTGCAATTAGCAGCAGTCAGGCCGCCTTTGCGCATGTCCTCGAACAGTTCGCGGTTCCATTTGGCAATAATCAGGCCGTCGATAACGATGCTGTCGGCGTGCAATTGGGCTGGGTTCATCGGGCAGTCCCCCTGTTGAGCTGGAGCGAATTAGGCAAGTGCGCAGCCAAACTACTGACTGCTGCTGTGTGGCCAGCATAGTCCTGGGTGCTGCGGCGCTAGGGCGCAAAAACGACCGGGGAATTGTCGAAAGCGTCACCCGTGCAACCCGGTTGATCTGGTGCTGGGCGCCGGGCGGACTTTATTGCAGGCAAAAAAAGACCTCCGTATGCCGACACATAGGCGGAGGTCTAAAGGTGTCTCTATCACAGAGTCACGAGGTGAGCGGTATTAACAAAAAATCGTCAGCCATTCTGGTGCCCGGCACCCGGGCTAACTTAGTTAAAAACGACCTGCACATAGGTGCCGCGGTCATTGCCGTGCAGACGCCCTTGCCGCAGCGCTACCGGCGTCACAAAATCAACAGAGCCAATCGCTCTGAGGAATAACGTGATGATGCATACCGATTTGATTGATCAGGACGACCTGCGTGAACGCCTGCAACTGACCGGCGTACAACTGCCCGCCGATGCCGACCCCGAACAAGCCTGCGCCCGCGCCCTGCAGGGTTTGGATGATGCGCGAGCGCGGGCACTGCGGAGCATGATCGAACAAATGCTCGGCAGCGGTGCAACCATGCTGCCGACCGTGCGCGAGGCGATCTCGCGGCAGTTGCTACCGGCGCTGGCGGAGTATCAGCAGAGCCGCGACTAAAACCTTATCGGCCTTGGTCGCGGCTAATGCCGCTGCTACAACCGCACACTGGCAAAGGTCGACTCGTTGCGCGCCTGACTCATGGCGGTCATGGCGCCGGACATCGGTGCCAGCACCAGCACCTGTGGAATCGACAACATGCTGGTTTGCTGTGAGGTGTTGGAACCGGTGCGTTCATCCCGCGGCGGAATGCCAAAATACTCGCGGTAACACTTGGAGAAATGCGGGGTGGAGACAAAGCCGCAGACGGCCGCCACTTCGATGATCGACATCGGCGATTGCTTGAGCAATTGCCGCGCGCGGATCAACCGCAGCTTCAGGTAATAGCGCGACGGCGAGCAGCTCAGGTACTTCTGAAACAAGCGCTCCAGCTGGCGGCGCGAAACGCTGACGTAGGTGGCCAGCTCATCCAGTTCGATCGGCTCCTCCAGATTGGCCTCCATCAGCGCGACTATTTCCTGCAGCTTGGGCTGATTGGTGCCGAGCATGTGTTTGAGCGGCACACGCTGGTGATCCTGCTCGTTACGGATGCGCTCGTAGACGAACATCTCGGAGATCGCCGCCGACAGTTCGCGACCATGATCGCGGGAGATCAGGTGCAGCATCATGTCCAGCGGCGCGGTGCCGCCGGAGCTGGTGAATCTATTGCGGTCCAGGGTAAACAAACGGGTACTCAGCACCACCCGCGGGAAGGCCTCTTGCATGGCCGCCAAACATTCCCAATGCACGCTGCAATCAAAACCATCCAGTAGCCCGGCGCAGGCCAGCGCCCAACTGCCAGTGCATACGGCGCCGAGCTTGCGCCCCTGGCGCGCCTGGCTTTGCAGCCAGCTCAGGTGCTCACGGGTGACGCTGCGCTGAATGCCGACACCACCACAGACGATCACCGTATCCAGCGCCGGCGCGGCCGCCACCGCGCAATCCGGGGTGATCTGCAGGCCATCGCTGGCCCACACCTGGCCGCCATTCAGGCTCAAGGTGCTCCAGCGGTACAGCTCGCGGCCGGACAATTGATTGGCCATGCGCAGCGGTTCAACCGCCGAGGCCAGTGAGATTAAGGTGAAATTGTCCAATAGCAGAAAGCCTATGGACTGTGGGGCACGGTTCTGGGGCTGCACCCCCGGATTGAACGCATTCATCTGATTTCTCCTCACGCAAAGCACGAATGGCCTCGTATGAGGCTCTTATTTTTTCTTGGCTCCGGGCGGAACGACACTCAATACCCAGGCTATGACTAAGCAAGAGCAAAGCCCGTGCCTAAATTGATTGAGCGTTCAATATAAAAAAATGGAGCGACTGCATGCGTCTAAAACGGCGTCGCTCACGCATATGTGAGCTGTCGCAAAACCCTATCCGCCAAAGGCTCGCAGCTGAAACTGAGCAGATTGGTAGCACTC
This sequence comes from Pseudomonas sp., assembly GCA_030654635.1. GTDB lineage: Bacteria > Pseudomonadota > Gammaproteobacteria > Pseudomonadales > Pseudomonadaceae > Aquipseudomonas. The sequence goes on along the minus strand of JAURXE010000198.1, from coordinate 280 downwards.
ATCGGTCACTCTGCTAACGATCTGCGGCAATATGTCACTGCAGGCACACTTGAGGCTGCGCCTGCTGGCAATCTGCGGAATGCGTCAAAGCGTGGCAAACAAGTACACGCCCGAGCAAAAACTGTGCACTCTCTAAGCTTTCCGCCCGCCCCTCCTCAGCAACATCGCACGCCCCGCAGGAGCGGTTTTAGCGGCTAAGCAACAAGCGCAACTCCTGTATTTCAAGATTTATCGGGGCTGGCGAACACCTGTAGCAACCACAAAATAGCAACCGTCGACT
>JAURXE010000186.1 GCA_030654635.1 Pseudomonas sp. | reverse complement strand
GGCCATGAGGGAAGGAATCATCGCCACCTCGGCCTCATCGCCTTTAAAGCCCGCCGCTGCCAGTGCCTCGTTTACTGAGTGAAAGTCGCTAAACGAGGTATAAACCTCCGCCGAGCCGTCATCGGCAACCACCACGTCGTCGGCACCCGCCTCTAACGCCGCTTCCAGCAAGGCATCTTCATTCACACCCGGCGCGAAGCTGATCTGGCCTTTACGGTCGAACATATAAGCCACCGAGCCGTCGGTGCCGAGGTTGCCGCCGCACTTAACAAAGGCATGCCGCACCGCCGCTGCGGTGCGGTTGCGGTTGTCGGTCATGGTCTCGACAAACACCGCCACCCCATTGGGCGCATAACCTTCGTAACTAAGCTCTTCGACATTATCGCCATCGGTATTGCCGGCACCACGGGCAACGGCGCGATCGATGGTGTCGCGGGTCATGTTGGCGGTCAGGGCTTTATCCACCGCCAGACGCAGCCGTGGGTTTTCTGCCACCAAGGCACCTCCCTTGGCGGCCACGGTCAGCTCACGAATCAGCTTGGTAAAAATCTTGCCGCGCTTGGCGTCTTGGCGCCCTTTGCGGTGCTTGATGTTGGCCCATTTGGAATGACCAGCCATAACTCACCCCATTGTTAACGATTAAATATCAACTCATCCAGATACAACGAACCCGCTTGTAGACAGCATCTAGCAAGCGGGTTCGACGCAACACCGCCAAGCCTTTACTCGGCTTTCGGCTGCTCGCGCAAGCGAATGTGCAACTCACGCAACGCCTTGTTATCCACCGCACCCGGTGCCTGGGTCATGACGCAAGCAGCGCTCTGAGTTTTCGGGAAGGCAATCACTTCACGAATCGACTGGGCTCCGGTCATCAGCATCACCAGACGATCCAGACCGAAAGCCAGACCACCGTGGGGTGGTGCGCCGTACTTCAGGGCGTCGAGCAGGAAGCCAAATTTCTCTTGCTGCTCGTCTTCGCTGATGCCCAGCACGCGGAACACGGTCTGCTGCATGCCCTTGTCGTGGATACGGATCGAACCACCACCCACTGCGGTGCCGTTCAGCACCATGTCATAGGCGCGCGACAGGGCGCCGGCCGGATTGGCTTCCAGCTCGGCCGGGGTGCACTTAGGCGCGGTGAACGGGTGGTGCATGGCGGTCAGGCTGCCGTCATCGTTTTCCTCGAACATCGGGAAGTCGATGACCCACATTGGCGCCCACTCGCAGGTCAGCAGATTCAGGTCGTGACCCAGCTTGATCCGCAAGGCACCCAGTGCTTCGCTGACCACTTTGAAGGTGTCGGCGCCGAAGAACACAATGTCGCCATCCACCGCACCGACGCGATCAAGGATCACGTTGAGGTTATCCAGCGGGATATTTTTAACGATTGGCGACTGCAGGCCTTCAACGCCTTTGGCGCGCTCGTTGACCTTGATGTAAGCCAGGCCGCGGGCACCGTAGATGCCGACAAACTTGGTGTAATCGTCAATCTGCTTGCGCGGCATGCTGGCGCCGCCCGGTACGCGCAGAGCGGTCACCCGGCACTTAGGATCGTTAGCCGGGCCGCTGAACACCTTGAAGTCGACTTCCGTGAGCTGGTCGGCAACGTCGACCAGTTCCAGCGGGTTACGCAGGTCTGGCTTGTCGGAACCGTAGCGGCGCATGGCCTCTTCGAAGGTCATGTGCGGGAATTCGCCGAATTCCAGAT
>JAURXE010000185.1 GCA_030654635.1 Pseudomonas sp. | reverse complement strand
CGCCATGAGATTCAATTTGTCGCGGTTGTCAGCCAAAATTTGCTTAGCCGTTGCATAACAATGATCGATTAAGCTGCGGATTTCCGAGTCGATCAACTTGGCGGTATCCGCCGAAACACTGCTTTGCTGGCTGCCCATGCTGCGACCAAGGAACACTTCACCCTCTTCTTCGGCATACATCAACGGCCCGAGCTTCTCCGACAAGCCCCACTTGGTCACCATGTTCCGCGCCAGGTGCGTGGCACGCATGATGTCGTTAGAGGCGCCAGTGGTGACCCCATCAAAACCCAGGGTCATTTCTTCGGCAATCCGCCCACCAAACAGCGAACAGATCTGACTGGTCAGCGCTCGCTTGGACAGGCTGTAGCGATCCTCTTCCGGCAGGAACATGGTTACACCCAACGCACGACCGCGCGGAATGATCGAGACTTTATAGACTGGATCATGCTCGGGCACGATGCGCCCAACGATGGCGTGACCGGCTTCGTGGTAGGCGGTGTTGAGCTTTTCTTTCTCGGACATCACCATCGACTTGCGCTCGGCGCCCATCATGATTTTGTCTTTGGCCAGCTCAAACTCTTTCATCTCAACGGTGCGCTTACCGGCACGCGCGGCGAACAACGCCGCCTCGTTGACCAGGTTGGCCAAGTCGGCGCCGGAGAACCCTGGCGTACCACGGGCAATAACCTCAGGCTTCACATCTTCGCCAATTGGCACCTTGCGTACGTGCACCTGCAAAATCTGCTCACGGCCACGAATATCGGGCAAGCCCACCACCACCTGACGGTCGAAACGACCTGGGCGCAGCAGCGCCGGATCGAGCACGTCGGGCCTGTTGGTGGCGGCAATGACGATGATGCCGTCATTCATTTCGAAGCCATCCATCTCCACCAGCAACTGGTTAAGGGTTTGCTCGCGCTCGTCGTGACCGCCACCCATGCCGGCGCCACGGTGACGACCGACCGCATCGATTTCGTCAATAAAGATGATGCAGGGTGCGTGCTTCTTCGCCTGCTCGAACATGTCGCGCACACGGCTGGCACCCACACCGACAAACATCTCGACA
>JAURXE010000184.1 GCA_030654635.1 Pseudomonas sp. | reverse complement strand
TCAATCGAACGAGGGTTCTCACCTTCAGCAATGGACAAAATGCCCTCCAAGAGCATTTACCGATAGCGTGATTGGCGCAGCGCCACCGCCTTGATCTTGCTCGCTATCGGCAGCAATAACAGGTTGGCAAAAGCAACACCGTAGATAGTCGCCACAAACGCCACTGCGATACCGCTGCCAAGCTTGCTGGGGTCTGCCAGATTGCCCATAACGTGAATCAACCCCATTACCGCACCGATAATACCGATAGTCGGCGCGTAGCCACCCATACTCTCAAATACCTTAGCGGCCTGAATGTCGCGCCCCTCCTGAGTGTACAGGTCAACCTCTAAAATACTGCGAATGGCCTCTGGCTCGGCACCGTCGACCAATAGCTGAAGCCCTTTGCGGGCGTAATCATCCTGTTCTAAATCAGCCACCGACTCCAGGCCCAGCAAGCCTTCTTTGCGAGCCGTCATGCTCCAGCCGACGACACGGGCAATACCACCGGGCAGATCAATTTTTGGCGGCAGGAAGATCCAACGAATGACCACCCCAGAACGTTTCAGTACATGCACGGGCGCCTGCAAAAAAGCCGCACCTAAGGTTCCGCCAATCACAATCAGCGCTGCCGGGCCATTCACTAAAGCGCCGACATGCCCGCCTTCCAAATAATTGCCGCCAAGAATGGCCACAAAAGCCAAAATAATCCCAATAAGACTCAGCACATCCATCAGATGCAGGCCTCAGCCAAATGCCTGCCGATATCCTCGAGACTGTAAACAGCATCCGCCAGATCAGCTTTGACCACCGCCATTGGCATGCCATAAATCACACAGCTCGCCTCATCTTGCGCCCAGATTTGGCTGCCGCACTGCTTGAGCAAACGCGCGCCTTCACGGCCATCGGCGCCCATGCCAGTAAGCACCACGGCCAGCACCTTGTCATTGAATGACTTAGCCGCCGAACCAAAGGTGATATCCACACAGGGCTTGTAATTGAGGCGTTCATCGCCCGGTAAAATTTTTACTGCGCCGCGTTGATCGACCATCATTTGCTTGCCGCCTGGGGCCAGCAAGGCCAAGCCCGGCCGCAGCAGATCACCGTCTTCAGCCTCCTTGACAGAAATTCTGCATAGCTTGTCCAAACGTTCGGCAAAGGCCTTAGTGAAAGCTGCTGGCATATGCTGAATCAGCACAATGGGCGCCGGAAAGTTTGCTGGCAACTGGGTCAAGACCCGCTGCAGCGCCACTGGCCCACCCGTTGAAGTGCCGATAGCGACCAATTTATAAGCTTTGCGTTTGGGCGCGGCCGAGGCGTGAGAACTGCTCGTAGACGCGGCCGATACCGGGCGCACCGAGGCACTCGCACTGCTGCTGACGTAGGTACTGCTAGACGGCGTCGGGGTAACTGCAGGAGTGGGCGCAGAGCTGCCATAGCGACGGTTACTGCGGGCAATGCTGTGCACTTTCTCGCAGAGCATCTGCTTAACTTTTTCAGGGTTACGCGAAATATCTTCGAAATTTTTCGGCAGAAAATCCACCGCCCCGGCGTCCAGGGCATCCAAGGTAACGCGGGCGCCCTCATGGGTCAGCGAGGAAAACATCAATACCGGCGTTGGGCAGCGCTGCATGATGTTACGCACGGCCGTGATGCCATCCATCATCGGCATTTCGTAATCCATAGTGATCACGTCAGGCTTGAGCGCTATGGCCTGATCGATCGCCTCACGACCATTAGTGGCCGTACCAATGACTTGAATATTAGGGTCAGCAGAAAGAATCTCCGAGACGCGGCGGCGAAAGAAACCCGAGTCATCCACCACCAAGACCTTAACCGCCATACACACTCCTAAGAACCTGCTCACTGCCTGCAGTATCTAAACATGCTGGGCCACGACTTAACCTAAACGCGAACCGACGCAGGTCGATTCGCGCCGCGCCAGCGACCATCAACCGCGACGGGCGTAACGTTTGAGCATGCTCGGCACATCAAGGATTAGCGCAATCCGACCATCACCAGTGATGGTGGCGCCAGACATGCCAGGGGTACCTTGCAGCATCTTGCCCAAGGGCTTGATCACCACTTCCTCCTGACCGACCAACTGATCAACGACAAAGCCAATCCGTTGCGTGCCAACCGACAAAATAACCACATGCCCCTCACCTTGCTCTTCACAAGCAGCGCCGCCTACCAACCAACGCTTGAGGTAAAACAGCGGCAAGGCCTTGTCACGAACAATTACCACTTCTTGGCCATCGACCACATTGGTGCGCGACAGATCAAGGTGGAATATTTCATTAACATTGACCAACGGGAAGGCAAAAGCTTGATTGCCGAGCATCACCATCAGCGTCGGCATAATTGCCAAGGTTAACGGCACCTTGATAACAATTTTGGTGCCTTGGCCCTTGGTCGAGTAAATATTAATGATGCCGTTGAGTTGCGAAATTTTGGTTTTCACCACATCCATGCCGACACCGCGACCCGAAACGTCGGTGATCTCAGCCTTGGTTGAAAAACCTGGGGCAAAAATCAGGTTGAAGCACTCGGTATCACTCAAGCGATCGGCGGCATCTTTATCCAGCACACCCTTCTCGACCGCCTTGGCCCGCAGCACATCCGGGTCCATGCCGTTACCGTCATCGGAAATCGACAGGAGGATGTGGTCACCCTCCTGCTGGGCTGCCAAAATAATTTTACCGCCGCGGCTCTTGCCACTGGCCTCGCGCTGATCAGGCGATTCAATGCCATGGTCAACTGAGTTGCGCACCAAGTGGACCAAGGGATCCGCGAGGGCCTCCACCAAGTTTTTATCGAGGTCGGTCTCTTCACCGACCAACTCCAAGTTGATTTCTTTTTTCAGGTTGCGCGCAAGATCTCGTACCAGACGCGGGAAACGCCCAAAGACCTTTTTGATCGGCTGCATGCGGGTTTTCATCACCGCCGTTTGCAGGTCCGCTGTTACCACATCGAGATTGGAGACCGCCTTGGCCATGGCTTCGTCATTGCTGTTGGAGCCCAGTCGCACCAGACGATTACGCACCAACACCAACTCACCGACCATGTTCATGATTTCATCCAGCCGTGCAGTGTCGACCCGCACGGTGGTTTCTGCTTCGCTGGCGGCGGCTTTATCGCCCGTCACTGGCGCAGCCACAGCTTTTGCCGGCGCGGACCTAACTGGCGCTGGTTCAGAATCAAAATCAGGCTCAGCGGCCTTCTCAACCGGTTGACTGGCCGCAACCGGCTTGGCCACCACTGCGGCAGCTGGTTTGGCAGCGACTACTGGCGCTGCAGCTACGGGTTCAACGAACTTGCCCTTGCCGTGCAGCTGGTCAAGTAAAGCCTCGAATTCGTCGTCAGTAATGTTTTCGCCGTTGGCCGGTGCTGCTGTGCTGGGTATTGCGAGAGCAGGAACAACTGACGTATCTGTCGGGGCCTCAAACTTGCCCTTGCCATGCAACTGATCAAGCAATGCTTCGAACTCGTCATCGGTAATTTCGCCCGCCGGCGCAGCACTGACTTCCACTATCGACGTGGCTGACACTACTGGCTCTGCTGCTGACTCAGGTGCAGCAAACTGACCCTTGCCATGCAGCTGATCAAGCAAGGACTCAAACTCATCGTCAGTAATGGCATCGGACGCCGAAGCAACGGGAGCAGTCCGCTCGACGTCAGCCACTGGCGGTTGCGCTAACGCATCCAACAACTGCTCGAACTCGTTATCGGTGATATCCGCACTCTCGTCAGGGGCCGCTGGTGCAGCCGCTTCAACCGTGACCGGTGCAACAGGTACAGGTACAGGTGCTGCCGGCGCCGGAGCACCACCTGGTTCTGCCAAACGCGCTAAGGCGGCCAGCAGCTCAGGGGTAGCATGAGTAACTTCAGTACGTTCGCGAACCTCGGCAAACATTGAGTTAACGGCGTCCAGGGTTTCCAGCACTACGTCCATGAGTTCGGAATCAACCCGACGCGCCCCCTTACGCAGAATATCGAACACATTTTCTGCGATATGGCAGCACTCCACCAACGCATCCAGCTGGAGGAAACCGGCTCCGCCTTTAACCGTGTGGAAACCACGGAAAATGGCATTGAGCAAATTCATATCGTCCGGGCGATTTTCAAGCTCAACCAACTGTTCGGACAACAGTTCAAGAATCTCGCCGGCTTCTACCAGAAAATCCTGGAGAATCTCTTCATCGGCGCCGAAGCTCATTCGCGTGCTCCCTAAAAACCAAGGCTGGACAACAGATCGTCGACGTCGACTTGACCCGATACAACGTCTTCACGCTTATCGGCATGAATCTGCGGACCTTCACCCCGGGATGGCTCTTTTTGTTGTTTTTGTTCAGCACGCAACTCATCGTGATTGTGCTGAATGCCGGTATAGCGATCAATCTGTGAAGCCATGCAGACCAATTTGAGCAGATTCTGCTCGACCTCAGTCACCATACTGGTGACCCGCTTGATCACCTGCCCGGTAAGATCCTGGAAATCTTGCGCCAACAAAATATCGTTTAAATGAGCCGACAATTTGCTGCTGTCACGATCACTTTGCTCGAGGAACGACTCGATCCGTTTAGCCAATTCACGAAACTCATCGGCCCCCACTTCACGGCGCATAAAACGCGCCCAGTCGGCACTCAAGGCCCGCGACTCAGAGCCAATTTCATTGACCAGTGGTGCGCTTTCTTCGACCAAATCCATGGTGCGATTGGCCGCTTTCTCGGTCATGCGCACCACATAATTCAGACGCTCACTGGCATCACTGATTTCAGAAACTTCCGCCGCGTGGGAGCCACTGAGATCAACTTGAAAATTAACGATTGAGTTATGCAGCTCGCGGGTCAGCTTGCCCACCTCGTGATAGAGGCCTTGATCGCGGGCTTTGTTTAGATCGTGAATGACTTCGATTGCACCACTAAAATTACCGCGCTCGAGGCTTTCCATTAGAGAGCGGGCGTGGGTTTTCAGACTCGACTCTAGGTCAGTCATGTGCGGCTCTTTATGCTCCATAGCGCCCTCGCGACCGACATCAGCCGTTAACCCGCTCAAAGATCTTATCGATCTTCTCTTTCAGCACTTGCGCCGTGAAGGGCTTAACCACATACCCATTCACGCCCGCTTGCGCTGCTTCGATAATCTGATCGCGCTTGGCCTCAGCCGTCACCATCAACACCGGTAACTGCTTGAGGCGCTCATCGGCGCGCACGGCACGTAACAGGTCGATGCCAGTCATCCCAGGCATGTTCCAGTCCGTCACCAGAAAATCAAAGCTGCCGCTTTGCAGCATCGGCAGTGCAGTGACGCCATCATCAGCCTCAGCGGTATTGGTAAATCCCAAGTCACGCAAGAGGTTCTTGATGATTCGCCGCATCGTCGAAAAGTCATCGACGATGAGGATTTTCATGTTCTTGTCCAAATCGACCTCCGTACAGTCCTAAACATATCCAAGACCTGGACATGCCGTGAAATCGTGAAATTGACGTATTGCTCAGTGCTCAGTTTTCACGCCACTCAGCCAAGCGCGCTCGCAACCGCGCGGCGCATTGACTGTGCAGCTGACTGACACGCGATTCGCTAACCCCCAGAACCTCGCCAATCTCTTTAAGGTTCAGCCCCTCATCGTAATACAACGACAGGACCAAACGCTCACGTTCCGGCAAGTTGGCAATGGCATCGGCCAAGGCCAGCTGGAAACGTTCATCTTCCAGATCACGAGACGGTTCAAGCTGAGCAGTACCCGTGTACTCACGCACACCACCCGGCTCGTTTTCCTGCAACAGGTCGTCGAAGCTAAACAAGCGGCTGCCTAAAGTATCGCTGAGAATGCCGTAGTAATCTTCGAGACTCAATTGTAGTTCGGCCGCAACCTCTTGATCTTTAGCGTCGCGACCGACTCGCGCTTCAATTTTTCTAATCGCATCGCTGACCATGCGGGTATTGCGATGCACCGAGCGCGGCGCCCAATCGCCCTTGCGCACATCATCCAGCATAGCGCCACGAATACGGATGCCGGCATAAGTTTCAAAACTTGCCCCTTTACCGGCGTCGTATTTGGTTGACGCTTCAAGCAAGCCAATCATGCCCGCCTGGATCAAGTCATCGACTTGAACATTAGCCGGTAATCGGGCCAGCAGGTGATACGCAATACGCTTGACTAAGGGCGCGTATTGTTCGATGAGTTGATGCCGGGAATCTTGTGCCTGCGCTTTGCTGTACATGCGAAGCCCCATAGCGACTGTCATACGCTAGAGTCTGCAGTTGAACTCTGCACCAAGCGCTCGACAAAAAACTCCAGATGCCCACGCGGGTTAGCCGGTAATGGCCACGCATCGACTTTTTGCGCAATGGCCTTAAACGCCAATGCGCACTTTGAACGCGGAAAAGCTTCGTAAACGGCGCGCTGCTTTTGCACCGCTTTGCGCACCGACTCGTCGTACGGCACGGCGCCGAGGTACTGCAGCGCCACATCGAGAAAACGATCGGTCACTTTAGTCAACTTGGCAAACAGGTTGTGACCTTCTTGCGGGCTGTGCGCCATGTTGGCCAATACCCGGAAACGGCTCATACCGTAATCACGATTGAGCAATTTAATCAGCGCATAAGCATCGGTAATCGAGGTAGGTTCATCGCACACAACCATGATCACCTCTTGGGCGGCGCGCACAAAACTCACCACGCCATCACCAATACCGGCGGCTGTGTCGATAATCAGCACGTCGACGTTGTCGCTAATATCACTGAAGGCTTGAATCAAACCGGCGTGTTGCATCGGCGACAGTTGCACCATGCTCTGCGCACCGGAAGCCGCCGGCACAATGCGAATACCGCCAGGGCCTTGCAGTAAGACGTCACGCAAGTCGCATTCGCCGGAAATCACATCTTCCAGCGTGCGTTTGGCGGTGAGACCGAGCAGCACGTCAACGTTGGCCAAACCAAGATCGGCATCCATCAGCAGCACGCGGCGACCAAGGTCAGCCAACGCCAATGCCAAATTGACCGACACATTAGTCTTGCCAACGCCGCCCTTGCCGCCGGTCACTGCAATCACCTGTACGGGATGCTTACTACTCATGCGCTTTAACACCTTGTGCTGCTTGGACTGGAATCGCTCAGCTGAACTAGCTGTACACGATACAAGGTACTGCGGGTGTAAAATTCGTTGCTTCGCGTACTTAACCAACCCGGCGCGAAGTCTGCTGATACAAGCCTGCGAACATATCCGCCATAGCCTCTTCACTCGGATCTTCTGGTACTTGCAGGCTGACTGCCCGACTCACTAACTGATGACTGCGCGGTAACTGCAAGTCGTCAGGAATGCGTGGACCATCAGCCACATAGGCTACCGGCAGGCGCTGGCTTATGGCCAGCCCTAAAACCTCACCCAAGCTGGTGGCTTCATCCAACTTAGTCAGAATACAGCCTGCCAAACCGCAATGCTTATAACTATGGTAGGCGGCCTTGAGCACTTGGCTCTGACTGGTTGCAGCCAAAACCAAATAATTTTTCGCTTTTACCCCGCGCCCCGCCAAGGTTTCCAGCTGCATGCGCAGCGCCGGATCACTGGCGGGCAGCCCCGCAGTGTCGATCAACACCACTTTGCGCCGCGCCAACGGGGCCAACGCCTGGGTCAGGGACTGTCCAGGATCGACATGGGTAACCGACACATTGAGAATTCGCCCCAGGGTTTTTAACTGCTCCTGGGCGCCAATCCGGTAGCTGTCCATGCTCACCAGCGCAATGTTTTGCGCGCCGTATTTAAGCACGTAACGCGCCGCCATCTTGGCCAACGTGGTGGTTTTACCCATCCCAGCCGGGCCGACCAGGGCAATCACCCCACCCTCCTCCAGTGGCTCGGTGGGCACTGTCGCAATGGCGTGGGCCAAGTGCGCCAGCAACATGCGCCACGCCTGGCGGGGTTCGGTGATAGTCGCCACTTTTTCCAGCAAGGCGCGGGCTAGCTCAGCTGAGATACCCATACGCTGCAAACGCCGCCACAAACTGGCTTGCTGTGGTTTGCGGGTTTGCAACTGACCCCAGGCGATTGAGCCTAACTGCACCTCAATCAACTCGCGCAAACCGTGCAACTCAAAACGCATGGCCGCCAGCATCTGCTGATCGCCCGCAGGCAACGCGACAGCAGCTGACTGGGGGGCTTGCCGGGCTGGCGCGACTGGACGCTCAGCAGCGGCCTTGGCGGGCGCGGCAAACAGCTGGCCATCTTTACCAGCATCCGCTTTGGCCCGGGTGCTCAGCTCGGTTTGCGCCGAGGTGATGCGAGCCTGGGTTTTGCGCAGCTCGCTTTCTAGCTCGGCATTCGGCTGACGGTTTGGCGCGGCTGGAATCTGATAGTCCAAGGCAGCCGTCAGCTCGACGCCGCCGGCAACCCGGCGATTGGCAATGATCGAGGCGTCAGCACCCAACTCATCACGCACCAGCTTCATGGCTTGACGCATATCGGCGGCGAAAAAGCGTTTGACTTGCATGGCCTAAGACCTCAGTTCTGCCCCACCGTCGCAACGATAGTGACCTGCTTGTTATCCGGGATTTCCTGGTAGGCCAGCACGTGCATATTCGGCACTGCCAGACGCGCAAACCGCGAGAGCATCGCCCGAACCGGGCCGGCCACCAGCAGTATCGCCGGCTTGCCGAGCATCTCCTGACGCTGCGCTGCTTCCACCAAGGAACGTTGTAACTTCTCAGCCATGCCCGGTTCCAAAAGAATGCCTTCTTCGGAGCCTTGCCCGGCCTTCTGAATACTATTTAGCAATATCTGTTCCAACCTTGGCTCAAGGGTGATTACAGGCAGCTCCGGCTCTAGTCCCACCACGCTTTGCACGATTGCGCGGGCCAGCGCCACGCGTACCGCAGCCACCATGGCGGCGGGATCTTGACTCTTGGTGGCGGCATTGGCGATGGTTTCGGCGATGGTGCGAATGTCCCGTACCGGCACCTGCTCTTGCAGCAACGCCTGCAGCACTTTGAGCAGGGTCGACAAGGACACCGTACCCGGCACCAACTCTTCGGCAAGCTTCGGCGAGCTTTTGGCCAGCAACTGCAACAACTGCTGAACTTCCTCGTGGCCGAGCAGTTCATGAGCATGTTTGTGCAGCACCTGGTTGAGGTGAGTCGCCACCACCGTGCTGGCGTCCACCACGGTATAGCCGAGCGACTGCGCCTGGTCGCGCTGGTTCGGATCTATCCACACGGCCTCCAGGCCGAACGCCGGGTCCTTGGCGGCGATGCCGTTGAGCGGGCCGAACACCTGCCCCGGATTAATCGCCAGCTCGCGATCCGGATAGACTTCCGCTTCGGCGACGCTGACGCCCATCAGGGTCAAGCGATAGGCATTGGGCAGCAGGTCGAGGTTGTCGCGGATATGCACCGAAGGCATCAAAAAACCCATCTCTTGCGAGAGCTTCTTGCGCACGCCTTTGATCCGCGCCAGCAACTGCCCACCTTGGGCCCGATCGACCAGCGGAATCAACCGATAACCCACTTCCAGGCCCACCATATCGACCGGCGTCACGTCTTCCCAGCCGAGCTCCTTGGTTTCCTGGGAGCGCGCGGCCGGCAGGGCCTCTTGCTGGCGCTGCACCTCGTGCACCGCCTCTTCCTTGACCTGTCGCTGCTTGTTGGCGATCCAGTAAGCCCAGCCCGCCGCAGCCAATCCCAAACTGACGAAGGAGAAGTGCGGCATGCCTGGCACAAGCCCCATGGCAATCATGATGGCCGCGGCCACCGCCAGTGCACGCGGCGAAGCAAACATCTGCCGGTGAACTTGCTCGCCCATGGCTTCCGAGCTAGATACCCGAGTCACCATGATCGCCGCCGCCGTCGACAGCAGCAGGGACGGAATCTGCGCCACCAAACCATCACCAATGGTCAGCAGGGTGTAAACCTTAGCGGCTTCAGTAAACGGTAGATCATGCTGGAATATGCCGATGGCGATACCGCCGATCAGGTTGATAAACAGGATCAGCAAACCGGCGATCGCGTCACCGCGCACGAACTTACTGGCACCGTCCATGGAGCCATAGAAGTCGGCCTCTTGGGAAACTTCGGTGCGGCGCTTCTTGGCTTCTGCCTGTTCGATCAAACCGGCGTTCAAGTCGGCATCGATGGCCATTTGCTTGCCGGGCATGGCATCCAGGGTAAAGCGTGCGCTGACCTCGGAGATACGCCCGGCGCCCTTGGTCACCACCACGAAGTTGATGATCATCAAGATCGCAAAAACCACGATACCGACCACGTAGTTACCGCCGATCACCACCTCACCAAAGGCCTGAATCACCTTACCGGCGGCCTCATGGCCATCGTGCCCATGCAGCAAAACCACCCGAGTGGACGCCACGTTCAACGCCAAACGCAGCAAGGTGGCCGCCAGCAAGATGGTCGGAAATACGGCAAAATCAAGGGGCCGCAACGCGTAAATACCCACCAGCAGAACCACAATCGACAGGGCGATACTGAAGGTGAACAGTACGTCGAGCAGGAACGGTGGGATCGGCAACATGACCATGCCGAGCATCACCAGCAACATCAGAGGAATGCCCAAATTGCCCTGGCGCAACCCCGCAAGATTACTGCGCACGTTACCGAGCATTTGCGTGTGATCTACTGCCACGTCACCACTCCAACTGATTCAATCTTTTGACACTCAAGGCGCCTTTGAATCTGCTAGTGCAAGAACTCGTCCAAGTTGACCAACTAATTGAGCGATAAAGAAAAATCTTTAATCAATGGGCAAACTAAAGGGTGCACGCGGTGTGCCCGGACACGATATAAATTAAACGTCGCGGCGCAGGTCGGGTGGAATCGGCAGATCCGGCAGTGGCGCCGGGCGCTTGCCCTTGCCCGATTGGTACTGCCTGAGTTGGTAAACGTAAGCCAGCACCTGAGCCACGGCCAAGTACAGGCCGGCCGGGATTTGCTGATCCAG
>JAURXE010000180.1 GCA_030654635.1 Pseudomonas sp. | reverse complement strand
AAACATCGGCGATGTGCAGCGTTATCAAGCGCAACTGGCGATGGGCCAGCTGGCGGTATTTCACGGCTTGCGCTGCAGCCCAGATGAGCAGCTGCGCCGCACCGTGATCGAGACCTTGCTGTGCGATTACCAGTTGGATCTACGGGCTATCGAGGCGCGCTTCGGCCTGCTGTTTCGCGACTACTTTGCGCCGGTCTGGCCACAGCTGGAGCAGATGGTCGGCGACGGTTTGATCGAACTCAGCACGACCAGCCTGAGCGTGCCGCCTGCGGGACGTTTGTTGGTCGGCGCGGTCTGCAAGCTGCTGGAACAAAACCGCTGCGCCCAGGCGCAAAGCCCCCAGCAGCACTTTCACCGCTAGCGTTTAGATTTTTTAATCCCGCTGCCACAGCCCCGCATGGCGCTGCCGGGTGCCTGCACCTGGCCGTTAATAAAACCTCTCTAGCACGGTATTTTCAGCCTTTTTCTGGCGGTTGATTTTGGTCAAGCGGTTATCGCCCAAGGCGTGCGAATAATCCCCTCAGCGATAGGTTTATGAATGTTTCAACCAGTAAAGGATGAGGGCTGGGCTATGAAAAAATTCAATTACAAAGGTGCGGCAACCTTGATGGCGGCGGTTTCGTGCGCCTGGGCATTCGGCTCGACGGCGGCGCTGGCGGCGACCGAAACGGCGCTGCCGACAGTGGTTCAGGAACTGGTTGCGCCTCCCGGCCTGCCGGCGCCGATCACCCGCAAAACGTCGGCGCGGGTGGTGGTTAATCTGACCGTGGAGGAGGTCGAGAAAGAGATCGCTCCCGGCACCCGCTATATGTTCTGGACCTTTGGCGGCACGGTGCCGGGCAAGATGATCCGCGTGCGCGAAGGCGATACCGTGGAGCTGCACCTGCAGAATCTGGCCAGCAACAAATTGCCGCATAACATCGATTTGCACGCGGTGACCGGGCCGGGTGGCGGCGCGGCGCAGACTCTAATCGCGCCGGGCAACGAGGCGACTTTCACCTTCAAGGCGCTGGCCTCGGGCTTGTATGTGTATCACTGCGCCACCGCGCCGGTGGGCATGCATGTGGCCAACGGCATGTACGGGATGATTCTGGTCGAGCCCAAGGAGGGCATGGCCAAGGTCGACCGTGAATACTATGTGATGCAGGGCGACTTCTACACTAACGGCGGCTACCGCGCCGAGGGTCTGCAGAACTTCGATATGCAAAAAGCTGTGGATGAAAAACCCACCTATGTGTTGTTCAACGGTGCCGACGGCGCCCTTACCGGCAAGAGTTCACTGACCGCCAACAGTGGCGAAAAAGTGCGCATGTACTTTGGCGTCGGTGGCCCCAATCTGGTTTCCAGCTTCCACGTGATAGGCGCGATCTTCGACCGCGTGTATGGCGATGGCGGCAGCCGTTATCAGGAGAATGTGCAGACCACCCTGGTACCGCCTGGCGGCTCGACCATTGTCGAGTTTGTGCCCAAGGTGCCGGGCAATCTGACTCTGGTCGATCACTCCCTGACCCGCGCCTTCAACAAGGGCGCCGTTGGGCTGATGGCTGTCAGCGGTGAGGCGCGGCCAGAGATTTACAGCAAGGGCATCAAGACTCCGTTGCCGGCCGTGGCCGGGGCGCCAGTCAAGGCCGTGGCGCCGCCGGTGGCCGTCGCCGATGCGCCGCTGGCGCGCGGTAAAGGGGTGTACGAGCGGGTTTGTGCGGCCTGCCACTTGCCGGATGGCACGGGCGTGGCCGGAGTGTTTCCACCCTTGGCCAAGTCGGATTTCTTCCAGGAACGGCCCTATGAAATGGCCCACATAGTGATACACGGTCGCAGTGGCGAGCTGGTGGTCAACGGTCAGCATTACAACGGCGTGATGCCGGCCCAGGACCTGAATGACGAGGATGTGGCCGCAGTAATCAACTACATCAACGTGGCCATGAACGATGGCAAACCGGTGCTGACGCCGGCGCAAGTCAAAGCCATGCGGCAGATCAAAATCCAGTGAAAACCTGGCTGAAACAGGCCTGGGCCGTTGCCGTGCTGTGTTGCTGCGTCGGCTTGCCCGGCAGTGTTCTGGCCGCCGAGTATCGGTGGTTGCCGGGCGGCGAGTTTCGCAGTGTGTTGCCCGCCGATGGTAAGAGCTCGGCGGCCAAGATCCGGCCGTTCTGGCTGCGCACTCAGCCGATAAGTAATGCCGAGTACCTGGCGTTTTTGCGCAGCCAGCGGCAGTGGCAGCGCGGCGCGGTGCCTGGGGTATTGGCCGGGGCGGACTATCTGGCGTTGTGGAGCGCCCCGCTGGACTTTGCGCCCTTACAGGCCAACGCACCGGTTACCCAGGTCAGTTGGCATGCCGCCCAAGCCTATTGCAGCAGCGAGCAGGCGCGCTTGCCGCGCTGGTACGAGTGGGAGTTTGCTGCAGCGGCGGATGAGCAACAGGCCGATGCCCGTCAGGACCCGTTGTGGCTGGCGCGGATTCTCGGCTGGTATTCGCGCCCGGCTAATTCGCCGCCCCAGGCGATTGGTCTGGAGCCGGCCAACTACTACGGCATTCAGGATCTGCACGGCCTGAGCTGGGAATGGGTCGAGGACTTCAACGGCCTGTTCGTCAGCGCCGACAGCCGCACCCAGGATGAGCAAAAGCAGTTGGAGTTTTGCGGCGGGGCGGCCCTGTCCCTGGGCGATAAAACTAACTACGCAGTGTTGATTCGTTTGGCCCTGCTGGCGGCTATGGAGGCCAATCAGGGCGGCAATTATCTGGGCTTTCGCTGTGTTCGCGAAGAGCCCGCCCATGTATCTGGAGTGACCCAATGAAAAACCTTAATCGTTTTAGCCTGGCGCTGCGTCAGGCGCTGTTATCCAGCGCCTTGCTGCTGACGCCGGGCGTTGTTAGCTGGGCGGCGGAGGCGCCAGTCAGTGCAAGCTTGGCGAGTATTCCGGCCGACTCGTTGTACGGCTTGCCGGTCGCCCTGACCGATGCCTCGGGCGTGGCCTTTGACTGGCGAGAAATGGCCGGCAAACCTTTGCTGGTGACCATGTTCTATGGCGATTGTGCCTCGGCCTGCCCGGTGTTGATGGAAAGCCTGCAGCGCACCATCGCCGAGCTGAAACCTAAGCCTGGCAGCCTCAAGGTGTTGATGGTCAGCCTTAATCCGCAGCACGACACCCCGGCCTCGCTGACGCACCTGCTGCATATGCACAAGATCGACGCTGGCGTCTTCCGCCTGGCGGTGGCCGCCGATGAAGGACAAACCCGGGCCATGGCCGCGGCGT
>JAURXE010000173.1 GCA_030654635.1 Pseudomonas sp. | reverse complement strand
CTCTGGATGCGGTCACGAGCGTATTCGATGGCGTTCTGGTAGGAGCGCTCACCCAAGGCCAAACCTTGCACACCCACACCCAAACGCTCGTAGTTCATCATGGTGAACATAGCGTTGAGGCCTTTGTTCGGCGCATCGATGATGGAGCCGACGGCGCCGTCGAAGTTCATCACGCAGGTGGCCGAAGCCTTGATGCCCATTTTGTGCTCGATCGAGCCGCAGGACAGGCTGTTCTTCGCGCCCAGTGAGCCGTCGGCATTGACCATGACTTTGGGCACCAAGAACAACGAGATACCTTTCGGCCCCGCTGGCGCATCCGGTAGCTTGGCCAACACCAGGTGAATGATGTTTTCGCTCAGGTCGTGTTCGCCACCGGTGATGAAAATCTTGGTGCCGCTGATCTTGTAGCTGCCATCCGCCTGAGGCTCGGCCTTGGTGCGAATGATGCCTAAGTCGGTGCCGGCGTGCGGCTCGGTCAGGCACATGGAACCGGCCCAAACACCCGAGTACATGTTCGGCAAGTAAGCTTCTTTCAGCTCTTCACTGGCGTGAGCGTTGATCGACAAGCAGGCGCCGGCGGTCAGCATCGGGTACAGCCCGAAGGACAGGTTTGCCGAGTTGACCATCTCTTCGACCTGGGCCGAGATCGCTTTGGGCATGCCCATGCCGCCGAATTGCGGGTCACCACCAACTCCAACCCAACCGCCTTCGGCGTAGGTTTTATAGGCCGCAGGGAAACCGGCAGGGGTATTTACCGCGCCATCGGTCCAGCCGCAGCCTTCTTCGTCGCCGCTACGGTTAAGTGGCGCAACAATCCCGGCAGTGACCTTGCCAGCTTCTTCGAGAATGGCAGCAGCAGTTTCTTCGTCCACAACCTCAGCAATGGCGGGCAACTGCGCCCACAGCTTGGCAACCTCAAAAACCTCATTGAGGACGAAGCGCATATCGCGCAGGGGCGCTTTGTAATCAGCCATGTGAACCTCACGAAAAAGACTGGCAGGATCGCCATATTAATATGCTGGCGATTGTACCCGAACAACAAGAAAGAGCAAAACGGTCCACTTGTGACTGCATTTAGAAAAAAAGTCACAAAGAAGCAACGTGGGCCTATGCCATTTAGCCCAACACACTTGCACCGCTATACGGGCGGCAGCCGCACGCTCAAGCGGGTGCAGCGGTCACTCGCACGGCTCCGCGACGAACCTGGCCAAGCGCCATGACTCTATTGCGCCCGGCATTTTTTGCATCATACAAGGCCTTGTCCGCCGCCTTGAGTACATCTTCGGGATTTGGCTGCGCAGCTTGACGCTGAGCAACGCCGATGCTCACAGTCACCGCCACACTGCTGGCGCTTTTAACCCCGCGTTTTTGCCGGCCCTGCTGATCGTCATGGGGGCGCTTGGCGGATTCGCGCAACTGCAGGTGATAAGCCTCAACTGCCGCCCGCACCACTTCCAGGTGCGGCAGGCACTGCTCGATGGTCTTGCCAGGAAACACCAGGGTGAACTCTTCGCCGCCATAACGATAGGCCTTGCCGCCACCACTGATCTTGCCCAGTTGCTGGGCAACCAGCCGCAACACCTGATCGCCCACGTCATGGCCGTGGGTGTCGTTGAATTTTTTAAAGTGGTCGATATCCGCCATCGCCAGTACGTAATTGCGCCCCAGTCGCTGCAAATGCTCATTCAGTGCGCGACGGCCGGGCAGGCCGGTGAGTTCATCGCGAAAGGCCATCTGATAGGCCTCGTGCGCCACGGCTACGGTGATCATCAGCATCACCTGACTGCTCATGATGTTCAGCGCCTGGGTCTCGATAAACACCTTGGGCAACATCCACAGCAAGCCAAGCAAGCCTATTAGCTGCGCCGCATGCAAGGGTCGCGGATGGCGCAGGTACTGCACCAACAACAGCAGCGCCGCAATCGAAAACAGTGGATAAGACAGCTGAATTAGGCTCATCCAACCACCATGCAAGGCCGGCCAGCGGATATCCGCCAGCCACGTCAGCACCTCGGTGGGATAACGCTGCTCGAGCGCCGCCGCCACACCGACCACGGCAAACAGCACCGAGGCCCGTGCGATCAAGTCTTGAATCAGCTGGGTGCGTTCCTGCCAAGCGGCGTACAGGCCATAGAGCAGCGGCAACAACAGACTGCACAGGTGAAAAATCAGCGCCGCATCGTCACGAACCCGGCCATTAGCGCGAAAGTAGTCGGCTTGGCTGTCGAGCAAAAAGTAGCCGAGG
>JAURXE010000162.1 GCA_030654635.1 Pseudomonas sp. | reverse complement strand
GCTGCAGGCAGCTGACAAATGCCGCCTCCAGGTTCTCGCCGGCATACTGTTGCTGCAGGGCGGCTGGGGTGTCGCAGGCCAGCACTTTGCCGGCATGCATCAGCGAGATGCGGTCGCAGCGCTCGGCTTCGTTCATAAAGTGGGTGGACAGAAAAATGGTCACGCCCTGTTCGCGGGACAGCTCAATCAGCAAGCGCCAGAAATCATCCCGCGCCGCCGGATCGACCCCGGAGGTAGGTTCGTCGAGGATCAGCACTTCCGGCTTGTGCAGCACCGCCACCGCCAGGGACAGACGCTGACGCACCCCCAACGGTAGCTCGCCGGATTGCTGCTGGGTCACTTCGGTGAGGCCGAAGCGCTCCATCAGGGCCTGGCTACGCGCCACGCCTTCCGCTGCTGGCAGGTCGAACAGGCGTGCGTGCAGCTCAAGGTTTTGCTGCACGCTTAGCTCGCCGTACAACGAGAAACTCTGCGACATAAAACCGACGCGCTTGCGGGTGGCCAGGTCTTTGGCGTCCACCTGTTTACCGAACAACTTGGCGCTGCCCTCGCTGGCCGCCAGCAGCCCGGTGAGCACCTTCATGGTGGTGGTTTTGCCGCAGCCGTTGGAGCCGAGAAAACCGAAAATCTCGCCCTGGCGAATGGCGAAGCTGACCTTGTCGACGGCGGTAAAGTCGCCAAAGCGCAGGGTCAATTCGCTGGCTTCGATGGCGATTTCCGCCTCGCCTGCTGATAGCGGCGGAATCACCAGCGGCTCATGCTTACCCACTTGATCGCCCTGAAAATGAGTGAAGGCATCATCCAGCTTGCCGCTCGGAGTGGCAGCCGCCAGTTCGATGCTGGTGCCTTGGGCAATTAACTGGCCGCGGTCGAGCATCAGGCATTGCTCGAACTGCGCGGCCTCTTCCATATAGGCGGTGGCCACCAGCAGGGTCAGCTGCGGGCGCTGGCGGCGAACTTGCTCCACCAGCTCCCAGAAGTGCCGGCGTGACAGCGGATCAACGCCAGTGGTGGGCTCATCAAGGATCAGTAAATCGGGGTCGTGGATCAGCGCGCAGCACAGCCCGAGTTTTTGTTTCATGCCGCCGGACAGCTTGCCCGCCGGTCGTTCGGCGAAGGCGCTGAGGTCGGTGGCGGCCAGCAGCTCGGTCATGCGCGCCTGGCATTGCGCGCGGCTGAGGCCGAATAGGGTGGCGAAGAACTGGATGTTTTCGGCAATCGACAGTTCGGGGTAGAGGTTTTGCCCTAAACCCTGGGGCATAAAGGCGATACGCGGATAGAGGCTGGCGCGGTGCTGGCGATCGGTGATGGCGCCGCCGAGTACCTCCAGCTCGCCTTGTTGGAGGATTTTCACCCCGGCGATCAGCCCCAGCAGGCTGGACTTGCCGGCGCCATCCGGGCCGATCAGGCCGCAGCGGGTGCCGGCGGCAAGGCTAAAACTGACCTCTTGCAGAGCCTGCTGTTTGCCGTAGCTGTGGCTCAGGCCGCTGGCCTTAAGCGCCAGTTCGCTCATTGCAAGTTGGCCGGCCAGGCCACGCCGGCGCTGCGGACATAACCGGCGCCGGGCATGCCGGGCTTGGCTTGTGGCGTGGCAGCAGGATCGGTCAGGCGCAGCTTGACGCGAAACACCAGCTTCTG
>JAURXE010000160.1 GCA_030654635.1 Pseudomonas sp. | reverse complement strand
GGCCAATATTCGCGCGGTGATGAGCGAAATGCGCCGCCTGGAAGACGGCAACAAGCGCATTGTGATTGCCGGTGGTGGCAATATTGGCGAGCGCTTGGCCGAAGCCATCGAGAGCCGCTACCAGGTAAAAATCATCGAACGTAACCCGGTCCGCTGCCGTCATCTTTCCGACAGCCTGGAAAGCACCATCGTCCTGCAAGGCAGCGCCTCCGACCGCGATTTGCTGCTGGAGGAGAGCATCGGCGATACCGATATTTTCCTCGCCCTGACCAACGACGACGAAGCCAATATCATGTCCTCCTTGCTGGCCAAACGCCTCGGCGCACGCAAGGTGCTGACCCTGATTAACAACCCGGCCTATGTGGATCTGGTCCAAGGCGGCGAGATCGATATTGCCATCAGCCCGCAACAAGCCACCATCGGCACCCTGCTGACCCACGTGCGGCGGGGCGATATCGTCAGCGTGCATTCATTGCGGCGTGGCGCCGCCGAAGCCATCGAGGCGATTGCCCACGGTGATGCCAAGTCGAGCAAGGTGGTCGGCCGCGCGATTGCCGACATCAAGCTGCCACCCGGCACCACCATAGGCGCGATTATTCGTGATGAAGAGGTGTTGATCGCCCACGGCAACACCCAGATCGCGGCGGGCGACCATGTGATTTTGTTTGTGCTGGACAAGAAACACATTCGCGATGTCGAGCGCTTGTTCCAGGTTGGCCTGAGCTTTTTTTGAAGCCACTCGCGACTTGCGTGACGAACCCAAGCATTCAGGAGCCGCCATGCTTGAGCCCTTAGAGAAGATGCTGGCCAAGGGCGTAGACAATGCCCTGCTGCGGTTCGGCTTGGGTAAAGGCTATCTGGACAGCGGGCAATGCGCCGTGGCCGTCGAACACCTACAACGCTGTGTGGCCTTTGACCCACAGTATTCGGCGGCCTGGAAGCTATTGGGCAAGGCCTGTCTGGGTGCCGGCGACCCGGCTGCCGCGCGCCATGCCTGGGAACAAGGTTTGCTGGCGGCCAGTGGCCATGGTGACAAACAGGCGGAAAAAGAAATCCGGGTATTTCTGCGCCGTCTGGATAAATTGGCTTAAACCCGTTGCGCTGGGTTAGCCGGCCGGATCAGTTACGGGTAAAGCGCAGGCCAACGCCGCCCGGTTCGAAGCGCACCACTTCCATTTGCAGAATCGGTGCCTCCATGGGCAGGCCTTGCACCTGCCCGGTTACCAACTCACCGATCTGCAGCAAGCGTTGCGCATCGTCGATGATGACAAACACACCGCTGTCGGAAATATCCCGGGTCATCACCTGTAACTCACCATGCACCGGATGATCGATGCGGATGCGAACCTTTAAAGGCGCACGGCTAGTATCGCGCTGGTTAGTCATGAACGGCCTGTTGTTGAAGATTTATGGGCGTAGCACAGACGTTAGTGGCTAAAGCCCCGCGCATCAATACCATTTCGCCTCACCTGGCGGACGTTTCTTGAAGCGCTTCATGCTCCACAGGTATTGGCTGGGGTAAGCGCGCACGTATTTTTCCAGCACCGCGCTCATGGCGGCGGCAGAAACTTGTGTGTCTTGGCTGTAAATAGCCTCAGGCGCCGCCTCAAATATCACCTTAAAACCACTGCCATCTTCCAGCCGAATAGCGCTAAGAAACACGCCAAGCGCCTTGCCACCCGCCAACATACCGGGGACAAATTTGCTGGTCAGCGCCTGGATGCCGCAAAAGGGTACGAACAGACCACTCGACA
>JAURXE010000158.1 GCA_030654635.1 Pseudomonas sp. | reverse complement strand
GCTGCTTTGCAACCCCTCATTTAAAGCTAACTTCTTGTTTTACAAGGAGTTTTACGAGAGGTCTACGCCGTAAGAGGTGCGCATTATAGGCCCTCAGATTATCCCGTCAAGACTTAATTACAAGCGATCAACAATCCGCACGTCGTAGCTATATAGAGGGTGCTTATATAGCTACGAACACACGGTGCCAAGCCCTAGAACACTTGCCCCTTGGCGGCCCTCTCCAGCAACAAGGCTGGTGGCTCAAAGCGCTCGCCGTACTGCTCGGCAAGGTATTGGGCGCGGGCGATGAAGTCCTGCAGGCCATATTGATTAATGAACTGCAGAGCGCCACCACTCCAAGCCGCAAAGCCAATACCGAAAACAGAACCGATGTTGGCATCCGCGGTTGATAGCAGCACGCCCTCCTCCACACAGCGCACCGTTTCGATGGCTTGAATAAACAGAATGCGATCGCGCACATCGATTTGCGGGATTTGCGCCTCGGCTTTTTCGAAGCGCGCCTTTAACTCAGGCCACAGGTGTTTCTTGCCACCGGCCGGATAGTCGTAGAAACCCGCATTGGCGGCTTTACCTGGACGCTTGTACTCATTGAGCATCAGCTCAATCACGGCGTAGGCTGGATGCGCCGGCAATTGCTTGCCCTCTGCCTGCAGATCTTTAATGGTTTGCTGACGAATATGATTCATCAGGCTCATCGAGACCTCATCTGAAATCGCCAACGGGCCAACCGGCATTCCGGCCTTCCGCGCCTCATTCTCGATCATGGCCGCATTAACGCCCTCACCGAGCATGGCAATGCCTTCATTAGTGAAGGTGCCAAATACCCGCGAGGTGAAGAAACCACGGCTGTCGTTGACCACTATCGGGGTCTTCTTGATCTGCATAACGTAGTCAAAACCACGCGCTAGAGTTTCATCGCTGGTCAACTCGCCCTTGATGATTTCCACCAAGGGCATTTTGTCGACCGGGCTGAAGAAGTGCAGACCAATGAACTTGTCTTGCTTCTGTACCGCGCTCGCCAAACCGGTGATCGGCAGTGTCGAGGTGTTGGAGGCAATCACTGCATCACTTAGAGCGCAGCGCTCAGCCGCCGCTGTGACGTTGGCTTTTAGATCACGATCTTCGAATACCGCCTCGATGATCAGATCGCAACCGGCAAAGCTTGCCTCTTTGTCGGTCGGCTGAATGCGCGCCAAGATGCTATCGCGCTTTTCTACACTCATATGGCCGCGGCTGACTTTCTTATCGAGCAACTTAGCCGAGTAGGCTTTGCCTTTCTCGGCGCCTTCCATGCTCAAATCTTTCAGCACCACCTCTATACCGGCCACGGCAGACACATAGGCAATGCCCGCGCCCATCATGCCGGCACCGAGCACGCCGACCTTTTTGGTCACATAAGGAGCGAAACCTTTAGGGCGAGAGCCGCCGGCATTGATTTCATTGAGCTGAAACCAGAAGGTGCCGATCATGTTCTTCGCCACTTGGCCGGTGGTGAGCTCGGTAAAGTAGCGGGCTTCGATCAATTGTGCGGTGTCAAAATCGACCTGGGCGCCCTCGACCGCTGCGCTGAGGATTTTCTCCGGCGCAGGGAAACAGCCCTTGGTCTTGTCCCGCAGCACCGAGGGTGCAATCGCCAACATCTGCCCGACCGCAGGCGTGGACGGTGTACCGCCGGGAATTTTGTAGCCTTTGACGTCCCAAGGTTGCTGCGCCGTAGGATTAGCCAGAATCCAGGCCCGCGCCTTGTTGAGCAATTCGTCCGAGTCGGAAGCCAGCTCATCGATCAAACCGGCCTTAAGTGCCTCTTGTGGACGGATCTTCTTGCCTTCAAGCAGGTACGGCAGAGACTTTTCCAGACCGAGGATGCGCACCATCCGCACTATCCCGCCGCCGCCTGGCAGCAGGCCCAGAGTTACTTCCGGCAAACCGAGCTGCACGCTGCTGCTATCCAGCGCGATGCGATGGTGGCAGGCCAAGGCAATTTCCCAGCCACCGCCCAGCGCCGCACCATTAATAGCGGCGACCACAGGCTTGCCCAAACACTCCAGACGGCGCAGCTGGCCTTTGATATTCAAAATCATGGCGTAGAACTGCGCAGCGTCGGCCTTGGTGACCTTGATCAGTTCATTTAGATCGCCGCCGGCGAAGAAGGTCTTCTTCGCCGAGGTAATGATTACTCCGGCGATCGAGTCCTTTTCGGACTCTAACCGCGCCACGGCTTGCTCCATGGCCACGCGGTACTGCGCATTCATGGTATTGGCGCTTTGGCCGGGCATGTCCATGGTCAGAACGACGATATTGTCCTGGCCTTTTTCGTAACGGATGGCGTCAGTCATCTTCAGGCTCCGGCCTCAAACACGTTCAATAATGGTTGCAATGCCCATGCCGCCACCCACACAGAGGGTCGCGAGGCCATAACGCAAGTTACGTTTTTCCAGTTCATCCAGCAGCGTGCCTAGAATGGCGCAGCCAGTGGCGCCCAGCGGATGGCCCATGGCGATTGAACCGCCGTTGACATTGACCTTGTCCTCGCTGATGCCCATCTCCTTCATAAACTTCATCACCACCGAGGCGAAGGCCTCGTTGACTTCAAACAGATCGATGTCATTTACATTCAGCCCGGCTTTAGCCAGGGCCTTGCGGCTGGCAGGTGCGGGACCGGTGAGCATGATGGTGGGGTCGGTACTGGTCACGGCGGTGGCGACGATACGGCCACGGGCTTTCAGTCCGAGTTCGCGGCCCTTGGCCTCGGAGCCGATCAGCATCAGTGCGGCGCCATCGACTATCCCCGAGCTGTTGCCCGGGGTGTGCACATGATTGATCTTCTCGACATGGGAGTACTTGCGCAGCGCGCTGGCGTCGAAGCCCATCTGCCCCATCATTTCAAAGCTGGCTTTGAGAGACCCCAGGCCTTGTAGCGTCGACTCGGCACGAATGAACTCGTCATGATCGAGAATCAGAATGCCGTTCTGGTCGGTGACCGGCACCAGCGACTTATTAAAGGAGCCATCGGCGCGGGCGCGAGCGGCTTTTTGCTGCGAACGCAGGGCGAAGGCGTCGACATCTTCGCGACTAAAACCTTCCAGCGTGGCAATCAAGTCCGCACCTATGCCTTGTGGCACAAAGTGGGTGTGCATATTAGTCGCCGGGTCCAGCGCCCAGGCGCCGCCATCCGAACCCATGGGAATACGCGACATCGATTCGACGCCGCCGGCGACGACCAGGTCTTCAAAACCTGAGCGCACCTTCATGGCCGCCAAGTTCACCGCTTCCAGCCCCGAGGCGCAAAAACGGTTGAGCTGTACGCCTGATACTTGCTCATCCCAATCTGCCACCAGGGCCGCAGTTTTGGCGATATCGGCGCCTTGATCGCCCACCGGCGTCACGCAGCCGAGCACAATGTCATCAACCTGACTGGTGTCCAGTGCATTACGCACTTGCAAGGCTCTGAGCAGCCCGGCGACCAGATCGACGGGCTTGACGCTGTACAGCGCGCCGTCCTTTTTGCCTTTGCCGCGGGGCGTACGCACCGCATCGAAAATAAATGCTTCGGTCATGGCGTCCTCTGATCTGCGCGAATGATGCTATCGATTGCTCTGTGGGCCACGGCCAACACAGATGATTGTGAGTCGCCCTACCTTAACCGCACCAGCGCGGGGCTCAATGACCTAAATGCTCAGGGCCATTGACCACTGCGCTCAGACCAATGGTCATGCCCGGAACGATATACAGATAATCCGCAAGAATGCGTCTAGGCCGCGCACCCACGCCGACTAATGCCTTGAATGGATAGCGGCTCACTCCTAAAGCACAGATTATTGTGACAAACGCATCTAAGGCCGCGAGCTTTCGCCCCCTAGAGTTTGAAAGCGAGGGTGCCGTCACAAGCGACTGCTTGGATGGTTTTTTGAGGAAGTGCCAGTGCTGGATGCCGAGATCAACGCGCTACATGCGCCGATAGGCGGATCGGCACAATAAGAATAAAAGGCAGTGAAACATGCAAAATTTAACGAAAGTTCGTCAAGCGAGCCTGATCATGTTTGCCACCGCAGTAGTGCTGATCTTGCCCAACCTCAGCCGCTTAGTCGGCTAACCAACAGGGCTGCGGTTACTGCTCGGTCGTTTATGCAGCAACCGCAGCCGGCCAGCGTCAATCAAACGCCAAGCGCAGCCAATGCTGATAAAAACCTGCGGCCACCTGATTCAGGGCGGCAACTCGGACGGACAGGTCTTGGCGGATAAACGCCTGGCTTTGTTGGCTGGCTTGGCTGTCATCCAGTAGGTGACCGGCCTCGGTCAACCAGAGATCAACCAGTGGCTCGGTCATTTCCGGATGGGCCTGCACGGCCAAGAGCTTGTCACCCCAGCTGAAGGCCTGGTTCTGACACCACTCATTAGCCAGTAAATGCTGCGCGCCGGCGGGTAACTCGAACGTATCACCATGCCACTCGAACAGCTCAAACTCGCCAGGCAAATGCGCCAGCCAAGGACTGCCCTGCGCCTGCGGGGTTTGCTGCTGACGCTGCCAGCCGACCTCCTGATGGGCCATGGTGTGCACTTGGGCGCCGAGCGCCTTGGCCAGCAGCTGACCGCCCAAACAGTGACCAATCAAGGGAATATCGCGGCGGATAAAATGTCGCAATGCGGCAATTTCGTCGACCAACCAGGGCAGCGGATCATTCACGCTCATGGCGCCGCCCATGATCGCCACCGCCTTGGGTCGATCCAGGTCAACGCCCAGCAACTCGCCGCGGTCGACCCGCAATACCCGATAGTCGAGCGCGCGCGCATCAAGCACCTCGCGCAGATAGCCTGGAGTGCAATGATCGGTATGGGTCAAAATTAAAATGTCAGTCATGGTTTCCTCCGGCCCACAGTGTGCAATAAAAATTACACGGGGGTCGAGGGAGGAAACTAAAGTTGTACGCGGATCATCGACTAAAGCTGTCGCGATGCAGTGCGCGCCTGGCTAGTAACGCCCGGGCAACTCGGGTGAGGACGCACCAGGCTCCTGAGTCACGCCCCAACCATCGGCTATTCCGCCAAAAGGCAGCACCAAGGCTTCCAGGCTGTGCTCGAAGTCATCAATCTCGACATGGCTGGCATGCATGACCTTGCTTACTTGCAGATACCAGCTGCCGTTAGCGCGCAGATACACTTGGGTATTGAGCGATTCACCGCGAAACAGTCGGGCGGCCCGCTGTGCTGGCGCCTGTGCGGGGAAAACCACATAAAAATCGATGGCATGGATGCGGGCAAAGTCGAAACCGCCCTCTTTCATCCGCCGCAGCAGGATGCTGCTGCTCTCTGCCGCGCTTACTGTCGTCGTCATACGCTGGCCCGCCGATTAAGGGCGCGCAAAAAACAACGCGCCCCTAAACCTTAGCCCCTTTAGCCCACCCGTGATGATTAGCAGACCAACGCGCGCAAGCGGCGGATGCTATGGACGACTCAGCCAGCCCATGATCCTGCGCGTCAACCAGGCTGGGGAAAGCTGCGCCGAGCCGTACATCAGCTTGAACTGAGCGCTGATGGGCCGATGCACCTTGGCGCTCTGCGCCTGTTGCCAGACCGCCATGGCGATTTGCTCGGCACTCAGGTTCACGCCCAGCCGGCGCAAGGCCGGCGGCTGAAAAGTCTGACTGCTGACCATCGGGGTGCGCACGAACGGCGGCATCAGGTCACCGACCCGAATGCCATGTTGGCGCCACTCCAAATCCAGCGCCTCGGTCAGCCCCCGTACGGCAAATTTGGAGGCCGAATAACTGGCCATATGGGGCGTGCCATAGAGCCCCGAGGCCGAGCCCATATTGATCACCTGAGCATCGGGGGTGACTTTCAGATAAGCAAAAGCCGCGTGGGTCATCTGCAACAAACCCAGCACGTTGATCTGCAGAATGCGTGCGTGTTCGACCAACTCGATGTTCTCGAAACAGCCAAAGCACAGAATCCCGGCGCAGTTGAACAGCAAACGCAGTTGGCCGTTGTGCAGGGCGGTAAAGTCCTTTAGCGCCTCTTGCACCGCGCCAGCATCGGCGACATCCATTTCCGCATGCCAGACGCCGCCCAGTTCGGCCGACAAGCTGGCCAGGGCTGCGTGATTGATATCCAGCAAACCCACCTTCCAGCCACGGGCATGAAACAACCGCGCGGTCGCCGCACCGATGCCGGAAGCCGCGCCGGTGATCAGGATATTGTTCATCTCAAAACCCCTGGGTTCGCAAAAAGCCAATCACCCGCGCCATAGCGAAATCCGCCGCTTTAAGCAGCCCGACGTGAGCCTGAAACACATGCCAAAGCCCCGGATACACCTCCAGCTGCACATTGCAGCCGGCGGCCTTGGCGTGCTCGGCAAAACGCAGGCTGTCGTTGAGCAGCAATTCATCGGCGCCGACCTGAATCAGCGTCGGCGGCAGGCCACTGACATCGGCATACACCGGTGAAAGACGCGGGTCTTGCCGGTCCATGCCTGGCGGGCAATAGAGTTGGATTGCCTGCTCCATCCAGGCCGGATTAAGCAGCGGATCGCCCGCCGGCGGGTTGTGCACGTGCGTCGCGCTGAAATCAGTTACCGGCGAGAAACACACCAGTGCTCCCGGCCGTGGCAAGCCCAGCTCCTGCAAGCGCAACGCAGTAATCAGGGCCAGATTGCCGCCAGCTGAATCTCCGCCGATAACAATCTGCTCAGCCCGGTAGCCCATAGCCAACAGCACCTGATAGGCCGCCACGCTATCCTCCAGCGCGGCAGGATAGCGATGCTCTGGCGCCAGCCGGTAATCCAGAGCACAGACCGCCAGATTACCGAGTTTGGCCAGTGCGCCGGTAATAGCTCGGTGGGTAGCCGGCGAACCAATCAGATAAGCCCCGCCGTGCAGGTATAAAAACACCCGAGCGCCGTCGTCCTGCGGCCGCTGCCATTCGCACGGCCGTCCGCCGATAGTCGAACTTGAGCGCCTGATCCCGTGCGGCGCAACGCTGAGTGTGAGCAGGCGAATCAGCCCACGTTGCAGCGCAATCGGGGTTGGTGGGCGCACCAGGCTGCGAAAAAGTAACCGCAGCGTCCCGCGTAACACGCCGCGCAACAGCGGCTGGGTCGAGGCTGGCGGGGTGAACTCAACGGGTGCATTCATAGTCGGCAAGCTCCAGGTGACGGGTCTGCTGGCGGTAAGTAAAAGTGAAGCCCGGCCAGTTGTTGGTGTTTTTACCGGCAGCATTTTTGTACCAGCTGTTACAGCCCTGCTCCCAGATCGAGTGACGAATCACCTGCTGCAAATGCCGGTTAAAGCGCTGCTGCACCTGCGGCTTTACATCCATATAGCGCAAGCCAGGTTGCTCGAGGGTCTGCAAGCACTTGAGCACATAGGCAAACTGGCTCTCGAGCATATACAGAATCGAGTTGTGCCCAAGGTTGGTATTCGGGCCGTAGAGCATAAACAAGTTGGGAAAACCGCTGACGCTGATGCCCTTGTAAGCCTCGGCGCCATCGCGCCAGGCCTGGTTCAAATCGAGACCATTGAGGCCCTTGATCTGCATCGGCGCAAGAAAATCCGTGGCAGCAAAACCGGTGCCGTAGATCAGCACATCGACCTCGCGCTCATGGCCATCCTCAGTCACCACGCCGCGCTCGGTGACCTCGCGAATGCCGCTATTGATGACCTCAACATGGGCCTGGGCCAAGGCCGGAAAGTAGTTATTGGAGATTAGGATGCGCTTGCAGCCCAGCGGGTAGTCCGGGACTAACTGACGCTGCAACTCGGGGTCGGCGATGGCGCCGGCCAGAT
>JAURXE010000156.1 GCA_030654635.1 Pseudomonas sp. | reverse complement strand
GGTCGATAGCGGCATAGTCGAAGGCGACAGCGTCTCGCCTTTTTACGACCCGATGCTGGCCAAGCTGATTGCCTGGGGCGAGACCCGCGAGGAGGCGCGCCTGCGACTGCTGGCCATGCTGGAAGAAACCGCAGTGGGCGGCTTCAAGACCAATCTGGGTTTTCTCAAGCGCGTACTGGCCCATCCAGGTTTTGCCGCCGGCGAGCTGGACACCGGATTTATCCCGCGCCATCAGGCCCTGTTGCTGCCGCCCGTTAGCGAGCTGCCGGCCGAATTTTGGCAACTGGCCGGTGAGGCCATGGTGCAGAGCGAAGCGGCTCGCACCCGTAGCGATGACCCGCATTCGCCCTGGAGCAACAATTGCGGCTGGCGTTCAGTGACGGCCCAGCAAGTCAGCCTGCACCTCAGTTGTCAGGGTCAACGCCATTGGCTGCGACTGCAGCGCGAGGGTGGCGAGTCGAGCTACCAGCTCAAAGGTGAGCGAATTTATCATCAGCACAGCGATAAGTTGACCAGCCATCCGGCCCTGCGCCGTGGCAATGCGCTGTTTATCGAATGGGCCGGCGAACTGCGCGAAGTGCGCCGAGTCGACCCGATTGCCGAGGTCGAAGCCAGCCACAGCCATCAGGGCGGCCTGACCGCACCGATGAATGGCAGCATCGTTCGTGTGCTGGTCGAAGTCGGCCAACCGGTCGAAGCCGGCGCCGCCTTGGTGGTGCTGGAAGCGATGAAGATGGAGCACAGCATCCGCGCGCCCCACGCAGGCATCGTCAAGGCGCTGTACTGTGGCGAAGGCGAGCTGGTCAGCGAAGGCACGGCACTGGTGGAGTTGGAAGAACAGCCGGCGTGACCTGATCCGGTAGGCGGAACTTGTGTAGGGTGGGCAACGCCGAAGGCTTTCCCACCATGCGGGTTTCGCCTTAAACCGGTGGGCAATGCTTCGCAGTTGCCCACCCTACGCCGCCCGTCCGAGCGCCAGACCGCCCGCCCGCCCGACAAGATTGAATTGGAGATGTGCATGTCCCTGCCCCATAACGTCCGCCTGGTCGAAGTCGGCCCCCGCGATGGCTTGCAGAACGAGAAGCAACCGATCAGCGTCGCCGACAAGGTGCGGTTGGTTGACGACCTGAGCGCCGCCGGCCTTGGTTATATAGAGGTCGGCAGCTTCGTCTCGCCCAAATGGGTGCCGCAGATGGCCGGCTCGGCCGAGGTGTTCGCGCAGATCCAGCAGCGCGCCGGCGTCACCTACGCCGCATTAACACCGAACCTGCAAGGCTTCGAGGCGGCGCTGGCCGCCGGAGTCAAAGAGGTCGCGGTGTTTGCCGCAGGCAGCGAGGCCTTCTCGCAGAAGAACCTCAACTGCTCGATCAGCGACAGCCTGACCCGTTTCGTACCGGTCATGGCCGCCGCCCAGCAGCATGGCGTGCGGGTGCGCGGTTACGTCTCCTGCGTGCTCGGCTGCCCTTACCAGGGCGAAGTGGCGGCCGCCCAAGTGGCGGCGGTGGCCAAGGAGTTGTTCGCCATGGGCTGCTACGAAGTGTCCTTGGGCGACACCATAGGCACCGGCACCGCCGGCAACACCCGCAACCTGTTCGAGGTGGTCGGCCGCGACATCCCGCGTCCACAACTGGCCGGGCACTTTCACGACACCTACGGCCAGGCGCTGGCGAATATCTATGCGAGCCTCTTGGAGGGCATCAGCGTGTTCGACAGTTCGGTTGCCGGCCTCGGCGGTTGCCCTTACGCCAAAGGCGCCAGTGGCAATGTGGCCAGCGAAGACGTGCTCTATCTGCTCAATGGGTTAGGCATTCACACCGGCATCGATCTGGACAAGCTGATCACTGCCGGCCAGGGCATCTGTGCTGTGCTTGGCCGCGCCAACGGCTCGCGGGTGGCCAGGGCGCGCCTGGCCTGAGTTCAGAGCCAATCGTGCCCATACTCGGTGTAGGCACGTAGGGTGGGCTTTAGCCCACCAACATCCGTACTCTCTTTAAAATGGTGGGCTAAAGCCCACC
>JAURXE010000130.1 GCA_030654635.1 Pseudomonas sp. | reverse complement strand
CTGGCTGGTGACCTTGCAACTGGCCATCGGCGCATTGCTCAGCGGTGGATTCGGCGGGTTGCTGGGCCGGGTGCCGCACCCGGCCAACAGCAAAGCCGCAGCGGCCATGGAGAGGGTGACAAATTTCTGCATAACGGCTCCTCGACTGAATCTTTTGCCACGGGCCGATGCCCGGCGGCTGTTCGCGCCCTGGAGCTGGCGCACCCGCAGAGCCTAGTCGAGCTCGATGACTTTCGGCGTCGCCACCCACACCGACAGCGTTGCGCTGGCACCCGAGCAGATTCCCAAGCACGGGTAGGGTGGACAACCGCGCAGCGTTGTCCACCAAGGGTTATTCAATGCGATGTCTTGAAATACCAACTGTAAGAGCGGCCTTGGCCGCGAAGCGCTGCTGGCGGCAATCAACGCTTTGGATTGTGCAGCGATTGCGGCCCAATCGCGGCCAAGGCCGCTCCTACGAAAAACTGCGCCACGCCGGCCCAAAACACGCACTGTTTAAGCAACGCCTTAGCCAAGCTTTGGCAGCTCTGCATACAGGCGCTCAATCTGCTCTTTGCCATATTTTCGTTCCAGCTTGCGGACGATAAAGTGCCCTCTGGCCATGTCCTGAAAGTGATCCATAAATATCGTGTTAACTATCGCCCCGCCGGCCGCGCCGATGGCGGGTATGGCTTGAGCGGCGGCCTTCTCGGTGACCTGAACGCCAAACCGCTCGGCAATTTTCGCGATCAGTTTAATCAAGATGGGCGCCCCTTCATCGGTTAAGGTCTTGCCCACAATAAATTCTGAGGCGTCGGCGACCGATTTAGCCAGCACCGCGCGCACCGCGTAGTAGCCGCTCTCGGTGTCATCATCAGACTTGCTGCTGCCGCCCAACGCGAACACTTCCAGGCAGGCCAGCTTGGTTTCTATGGTGGTGATGGACTCGCCTTCGCTTCGTGCAATATCGGCGATTGAACGCAGCATGATCGAGGTAGAAATAGGCAGCTCTACGGCCAGTGCGCTAATGCCGAAGAAACCACCCACCCCGCCACTCACCGCCA
Source organism: Pseudomonas sp. (assembly GCA_030654635.1). Lineage (GTDB taxonomy): Bacteria > Pseudomonadota > Gammaproteobacteria > Pseudomonadales > Pseudomonadaceae > Aquipseudomonas. The sequence continues at coordinate 2,362 of JAURXE010000130.1, read as the reverse complement.
CGCCGAGTTTGTGCCAGATGTTGGAAGAGGCCTCGCCAGGAATGTCCTTCATGGTAAAGGCGGCTGCATCCGAAGCTTTGAGCAGCGCCGTCTGGGTAACTTCACCGATGGTTTTATTCCAGTTATCCGGCAATAAGGCCAAGCCTTTCTCGATTGGCACACCGATAAAGTTGGTGACCCTGGCTGCAATCCCTGGGTTTTCCAGGAGGCTCTTTGCAGTTTGGAGTTCTTTTCGTTCGTGCTCGGAAAAACGCTCCATTGTATAAAACTCTCTGGCTGGGTTTGGGGGGAGTGATTAAGCCTCGTAGGGCGGGTGAAACCCGCATCATTCAGTACAAGGCTCATGCGGCATGCTCAAATTTAATAAAAAACAGCGGGTTGCACCGGCCCTAGATAGCTATGTCGTAAACCTTTCGTGTCGCCCTATAAGTCCTAATCTAGCGCTAAACAGATCGCCGTAAGCGGGCCAGTTGAGGGCGAAATGCGAGTAAAAAAATGCAGGCTGCCGCCTTTTGAATTAGAGCCTGGCTGCCTTGACGCTACTCATTTGGCGGCGGGGTGTCTAGCGCAGGCTTTGGGTGGGTTGTGGCCTGCTGCGGGGCTCGGCCACGTTGCTTGCTCACAGGTTGGGCTGCAGCCGTACGGGGATTCGCTGCGGGCCGAAGGCGCTGGTGAACTGGCCGAAGCGCCCGGCGATGCGGCTGTTGCACTGTGGGCAATGGCCGTCTTCCGTGACGCGATAGGTCAGGATGCGGTGCCAGTCGCGCGCTATCAGTGCCTCACCGCAGCCTGGGCAGAGGGTGGTGCCGCCTTCGGGGTCGTGCACATTGCCGGTGTAGGCGTAGTGCAGGCCCTGCGTCTGGGCAATTTGGCGGGCGCGGCTGAGGGTGGCTGGCGGCGTCGGCGGGACGTCGAGCATCTTGTGGTCGGGATGAAAGGCGGTGAAGTGCAGCGGCACATCCGGGCCCAGTTCGCGGTAGATCCATTTGCACAGGGCTTCGATCTCGGCCGTCGAGTCGTTGTGGCCGGGGATCAGCAGGGTGGTGATCTCGGTCCACACCTTGGTCTCGTGGCGCAGGTAGACCAGCGTGTCCAGCACCGGTTGCAGGTGCGCGCCGGTGAGTTTGAAATAGAAGTCTTCGGTGAAGGCCTTGAGGTCGACATTCGCCGCGTCCATCACCGCGTAAAACTCGCGGCGCGGCTCGGCATGGATGTAACCCGAGGTCACCGCCACCGAGTGAATGCCCCGTTCGCGGCAGGCCAGGGCGGTGTCGATGGCGTATTCGGCAAAGATCACCGGGTCGTTGTAGGTGAAGGCCACGCTGGCGCAGCCGGCCTGTTGCGCGGCCAGGGCGATCTGCTCCGGGCCGGCCTGATCCATCAGCCGGTCCATGTCCCGTGACTTGCTGATATCCCAGTTCTGGCAAAACTTGCAGGCCAGGTTGCAGCCCGCCGTGCCAAAGGACAGCACCGAGGAGCCGGGGTAAAAGTGATTGAGCGGCTTCTTTTCGATTGGGTCGATGCAGAACCCAGAGGAGCGCCCGTAGGTGGTCAGCACCACCTGCTCGCCTTCGCGAATGCGCACGAAGCAGGCGCCGGGCTGGCCGTCGCGCAGTTTGCAGTCACGCGGGCATAAATCGCACTGGATGCGCCCGTCGGCCAGCGTGTGCCACCAGCGGCCGGGGTAATGGGCGGTTAAGTCACTCATCGCCAGTCTCCTGCCACTTGCTAACGCTGTAGCGCGCCAAGCGCATATCCGCATGCCAAAAATCAGCGGGCAGGCCGGCCTTAAGCTTCAGCTGGGCGAGAAAATCCATCGGGTCGGGCATGCTCTCCCAGACTTGCGGCAAGAAGGTGCCGCGCCGTTGTCGGTATTCCAGCACCACCCCATCTCGGCCCGGTCGCAGCTGCTGCAAAGCCTGTTGCTCGCTGCCGACGATCAGCGGCTCGGTGGCCGAGAGCAGCGACACTTCGATGCGGGTGTGGCTCAGCTCCGCTCGGGTCAAGGGCGTAAAGCGCCAGTCGCTGCTGGCCGCCGCCACCGCATTGGCCTGCACATCCTCGATCAGCCGCCGATGGGCCTCCAGGCTGCCGATGCAGCCGCGCAGCCGGCCCTGCTGGGTCAGGGTGACAAAACAGGCGCCCGGCTCATGCAGCCAAGAGCGTTCGGGGTGCGCCTGCTTGGGGCCGCCCAGGTGCGCGGTAATGGCCCCACGGGCCAGTTGCAGCAGGGTTTTGCCTTGTTCCTCGTCGTGGGTCTGGGCGGCTGGTTGGGCGGGGTAGAAGGCGATGGACGCATAGCCCACCACCCGCGACTTGTCGCCCGCGCTATCACCGGAATTGCACTGATCCACCAGTTCGG
>JAURXE010000126.1 GCA_030654635.1 Pseudomonas sp. | reverse complement strand
AGTCGATGGCCCGCCGTCAGCTCGCCGAAGTCGAGCGGCTGGATCTGGTGCGTAAAGTCCGTGATCTGATTGCCGAGTTGCTGGTCGACAGTGGCGCGACCCTTGAACAAGTGGCGGCGCGTCTGAATATGCCGGCTCGGCGCCTGCGCGAGCGACTGGCGGTGGCCGGCGTGCGCTTCAACGACTTGATTACCGACTACCGCTGCCGCTTGGCCAAAGACTTGCTGCTTAATACCGACGAGCGCATCGAAGTGATAGTCGAGCGCACCGGCTTCTCCGAACCGAGCACCTTCTACCGCGCCTTCAAACGCTGGGTCGGCGAAACCCCGGTGGAATTCCGCCGCCGCGGTCGGTTGCCGAAGGCGTAGGGAGGACTCAGGAGCGCAGCGAGCAGTCCGCCAATGTCGGCAAGTACGCAGTGCGTAGGGTGGGCTTCAGTCCACCCTACAGGCGTAAGGCTTAGGCCCCCAACAAACTCTGCCCACAAACCCGCAGCACCTGGCCGGTGACCGTGCCGGAGGTAGGCTGGGCGAACCAGGCCACGGCTTCGGCGACGTCTTGGGGTTGGCCGCCCTGGCTCATGGAGTTCATCCGCCGGCCGGCTTCGCGAATGCCGAAGGGAATGGCGGCGGTCATCTGGGTTTCGATAAAGCCCGGTGCCACCGCATTCAGGCTGATGCCGCGCTTGGCCAGGCTCGGCGCCCAGGCGGCGGCCAAACCGATCAGCCCGGCCTTGCTCACCGCGTAGTTGGTTTGGCCCATATTGCCGGCGATCCCGCTGATCGAGGCCAGCAACACCACGCGGCCGTTGTCGCGCAGTTTCCCGGCGTCCAACAAGGCTTGGGTCAGCACTTGCGGGGCGCGCAGGTTTACGTTGATCACTGAGTCCCACAGCGCATCGCTCATGTTCTTCAGGGTCTTGTCGCGGGTGATGCCGGCGTTGTGCACCACAATGTCGACGCCGTCCGCCAGCGCTTCAACCAACTGTGCGGCGGCATCCGCAGCGCAGATATCCAGCGCCAAGCCCTGGCCGCCGAGGCGGGCGGCCAGGGCATTGAGGGCGTCCTTGGCTTGCGGCACGTCCAGCAGCACCACCTTGGCGCCGTCGCGGGCCAGCACTTCGGCAATCGCCGCGCCTATGCCGCGGCTGGCGCCGGTGATCAAGGCGGTCTGGCCGGCCAGCGGCCGGGTCCAGTCTTTTACCTCGACGGCGCAGGGCGTCAGGCGCAGCACCTGGCCGGAGACGTAGGCGCTTTTTGGCGACAGAAAGAAGCGCAACGAGCCTTCTAGTTGGTTCTCGGCGCCCTTGCCGACATACAGCAATTGCACGCTGCCGCCGCGACGGATTTCTTTGCCCAGGGAGCGGCTGAAGCCTTCCAGGGAACGTTGCACGCTGGCGGCCACCGGGTCTTTCAGCGACTCCGGTGGGCGGGCCAGAATCACCACTCGTGGGCATTTGCCCAGCCCTTTGAAGGCCGGCTGGAAGAAATTGCGCAGCTCAATCAGTTGTTCAAAGCTGGTTAGCGCGCTGGCATCGAAGATCAGCGCCTTGAGTTTCGGGCCGTGCTCGGCGGTCCAGCGTGGCAGGCCGAAGGCGCCCTCGACTGCGCTGAAGTTGTCGCTGGTGAGTTTGTTCAGGCAGGCGCTGGCGGCGGTCGCCAAGGCGCCTTCACCGCCCAGTAACAGCGCGCCATCCACCGGTTTGGCGCGCCCGGCTTGCCAACGCTCCAGGCGCAGCGGTGCCGGCAGGCCGAGTGCGCCGACCAGGCGGCGGCCAAGGTTGGAATTGGCAAAGGCGAGATAACGGTCGGACATGGTCTGGCTCCAGGGCATACGGAAAAGGGGGATTGGCGAAAGTAGCGCCACTCTACGCACCGAGTCGACTGGCGCAATTGACCGCGCTGACCGCCAAGTCGGCAAGCCGGCCAATGCCCAGGCGGCTGGGCAGGCTAGTCTGCTCGGCATTCAACCCACGATATTCTGCAGGAGTTAGTCATGACCCAGCTGCGTCGGGTCGCCATTGTAGGCGGCAACCGTATCCCTTTCGCCCGCTCCAATACGGTGTATGCCACGGCGAGCAACCAGGAGATGCTCACCAGTGCGCTGGATGGTCTGGTCGAGCGCTTTAACCTACATGGCGAGCGGATCGGCGATTTCGTCGCCGGCGCGGTGCTGAAACATTCTCGCGATTTCAACCTGGCCCGCGAATGCGTGCTGGGCTCGCGCCTGTCGCCAGAAACCACCGCCTATGACCTGCAGCAAGCCTGCGGCACCGGCCTGGAAGCGGCGATTCTGGTGGCCAATAAGATCGCCCTCGGGCAGATCGATTGCGGCATCGCCGGTGGCGTGGACACCACCTCAGACGCGCCGATTGGCGTGCACGAAGAGCTTCGGCACATCTTGCTGGAAGCCAATCGCGGCAAGACCACCGGCGACAAAATCAAAAGCATGCTGAAGATACGGCCACGGCATTTGGCCCCGTCGATCCCGCGCAATGGCGAGCCACGTACCGGCTTGTCGATGGGCCAGTCCTGCGAGCTGATGGCGCAGCGCTGGGCCATCCCCCGTGATGAACAAGATCAGCTGGCGGTGCTCAGTCACCAGAAGTTGGCCGCCTCCTATGCCGAGGGTTGGCACGACGACCTGATTACGCCGTTCCGTGGCCTGACCCGCGACCAGAATATGCGCGGGGAAATCAGCCTGGAGAAACTCGCCAGCATCAAACCCTGCTTCGAACGTGGCCCCCACGGCACCTTGACCGCCGCCAACTCGACGCCGCTGACCGATGGTGCCTCGGTGGTGCTGCTGGCCAGCGAAGAGTGGGCTAAGGCCCGTGGCTTGCCGATTCTGGCCTACTTCAAGGACGGCGAAGCGGCGGCGGTGGACTTCGTCAAAGGCGCTGAAGGCCTGCTGATGGCGCCGGTTTACGCGGTGCCGCGCTTGTTGGCGCGCAACAACTTGAGCCTGCAGGATTTCGATTTTTACGAGATTCACGAAGCCTTCGCCGCTCAGGTGCTGTGCACCCTCAAGGCCTGGGAAGACGCCGATTACTGTCAGAGCCGCCTGGGCTTGGCGCAGCCGCTGGGCGCCATCGACCGCAGCAAACTCAACGTCAAGGGCAGCTCGCTGGCCGCCGGTCACCCGTTCGGCGCCACCGGCGGACGCCTGGTGGCGAACCTCGCCAAGCTGATTTCGGTGGCCGGCAAAGGCCGTGGTTTGATCTCGGTGTGCGCCGCCGGCGGTCAAGGTGTGACGGCAATCATAGAATCGGCATCCAACTGAGGTAATCGCCAGCGGCCTTGCTGCTGACGTCCACGAGCAACATCGCAACTCCGTGATTTTAAGGTGGCCCACTTTGGTGGTGCCGCCTTTTTTTTGCCTGAATTTTGCCCGGCTGCCGCCGCTATTTGGGTAGGGCTTTAGCCGCGACAGCTTTGGCGCCGGTCGCGACTACCGTCAATGCCGCTCCCTGCATGGCGACCAATCAATTTAGCGCGTCTGGCATAGCGTGCTGGAGGTCGTTGTGGGGATACTGCTGGCCGTGCCGAGCTGCTATTCAGTCGCTCGAGTATCGGTGCCTGCGCCTTGGTTATTGGTGCGGCGCGGTTAAGCTCCTTGGCGCTGTCTTTAACCTCTGCGTGGCGAGTCTGGCATGTCTATTCCTCCTCAGCGTTTGCTGTTGCTTGGCGCCTTTGCCTCGCTCTATTTGATCTGGGGCTCGACCTATCTGGCCACCCGCATTGGTGTCGAGTCCTGGCCACCCTTGCTGCTGGGGGCCATTCGGTTTCTGCCGGCCGGAGGCTTGATGTATGGCTTCCTGCGCTGGCGTGGGGTGCCGGCACCAACCCGGAGTGAGTGGCGGGCGGCGGCACTGGTGGGCGTGTTATTGATTGGTTGTGGCAACGGTGGTCTGAGCCTGGCCCAGCATCTGGGGGTGGCCTCCGGGGTGGCGGCCTTGGCGACAGCTACTGTGCCGCTGTTCAGTCTGCTGTTTGGCTTGTTTTGGGGGCAGCGGCAAAGCGCGCTGGAGTGGGCCGGGATTTTCTTGGGGCTGCTTGGCATTGGCCTGCTCAACTTGGGTGGCAATCTGCAAGCCAGCCCGTCGGGTGCGCTGCTGATTCTGTTTGCGGCGGCAGCCTGGTCCTTCGGCTCGATCTGGAGTCGCCACCTGGCATTGCCGCAAGGGCCGATGGCCAGCGCCACGCAGATGCTCTGTGGCGGCGTTGCGCTGCTGCTGGCCAGCGGCCTCAGTGGGGAACGGCTGCAGAGCATGCCGCCGCTGGCCGGCTGGCTGGCGCTGTTGTACTTGATGCTGTTTGGCTCGATTCTGGCCTTCAGCGCCTATGTATTTCTGCTCAAGCATGTGCGTCCAGCGGCTGCGACCAGCTATGCCTATGTCAATCCGGTGGTGGCGGTGCTGCTGGGGATGCTGTTTGCCGATGAGCAAATGGGCATGGCCGAGGGCTTGGCTATGCTGGTGATCATCAGTGCGGTGGTGCTGATTGGCCTGCGCCGGCCGGGCAAGTCACGCCCTTAGCGTGAGCTCGCAAGCGCCCCCCGGCGACCCGCTGTGCCTTTGGGCTTGCCAAGGACAATGACGCTGGCACAATGGCGAGCTTAATAGACGGTATGAAAACTGCTGCGCTCGGTTATGCGGCGTTTCATACAGCCTGTAAAGCGCCTCGCCTAAGAGCGTTGAGCGAAGGATTACGCAGCAGCTACGGCTGATCTGCATAGCCCCATTTCAGTTGCACAGGAGCCCCGGTAAAGCCCGATGAAGACGCCAAAACGCATTGAACCCTTGATCGAAGATGGTCTGGTTGATGAGGTGATTCGCCCACTTATGAGTGGCAAAGAAGCGGCTGTATATGTGGTGCGCTGTGGTGAGGAGCTGCGCTGCGCAAAGGTTTACAAAGAAGCTAATAAACGTGGTTTTCGCCAGGCGGCCGAGTATCAGGAAGGCCGCAAGGTGCGCAATAGCCGTGATGCCCGGGCCATGGCCAGTGGCTCCAAACACGGCCGTAAAGGCCAGGAAGAAGCTTGGCAAAATGCCGAAGTGGCGGCCTTGTTTCGCCTCGCCAGTGC
>JAURXE010000125.1 GCA_030654635.1 Pseudomonas sp. | reverse complement strand
CTGATACCAGAGCGCTTCGATCTCGCCGGAGCGAATACCCTCGCGGGCCAGGAAGGTTACCTGCGACTCACCCGGTCGCGAGAACGAGATGATCTTGTCGAAATCACCGGTTTCCATCAGCTTCTTTTCGATGCGTTCGGTGACTTGCTTGGAGACCTCTTCAGCCGTCGCGCCCGGCCACTTGGTGTTGATCACCATGGCCCGGAAGGTAAAGGGTGGGTCTTCACTTTGCCCCAGCTTGGTGTAGGAAAAAGCCCCCACCAAAGCCAACAACAACATGAAATAACGCACGATCTGGCGATTTCGCAGCGCCCAAGCGGAAAGATTAAAACCCATCGCCAGTTACTCCTTCGCCGCCAGTTCAACCGCGCGATTATCTCGATCAACCGGACGCACCACCTGCCCCTCGCGCAGCACTTGCACCCCGGCAGCCACCACCCAGTCATCGGCCTTGAGGCCGGACAGCACCGGCACACTGGTTTCGGCAAAGGCGCCAATGGTTACCGGGGTGCGCTGCAACTTGGAGGTCCCAGGTTCAACCACCCACACATAGGGCGAGCCACTCTCCGCCGTCAGCGCCGAGAGCGGCACGGCCAGCGGCACTTCGCCGTCGACCCGAATAAATACCCGGGCGCTTTGGCCCAGTTCGGCCGGCACCTTACCTTCGGTAAAGGCCACCCGCGCGGCAAAGGTGCGCGACTGCGGATCGGCAGCCGGCGCTAGCTCACGAATGCGTCCAGGAAAGCGCTGATTGGCCTGAGACCACAGCTCAACTTCAACCACCTGGCCAACCTTGATTCGCTCGAAGGCTTGCTCCGGCAAACTGATCAGCACTTCACGCTCGCCATCAGCGGCCAGGGTAAACACCGTCTGCCCGGCGGCAACCACCTGCCCGACTTCGACCAACCGCTTGGCAATCACGCCATTTTGGCCGGCGCGCAAGACGGCGTAACCGGCCTGGTTATTGGCCACGTTGTATTCGGCTTTAATCTGCTGCAAACGCGCGGAGCCCGAGCGATAGAGATTCTCGGCATTGTCGTATTGCGAACGGCTGATCAGCTGACGCTCCATCAGGGTCTTGTAGCGATCACGTTCGGCCCGCACCAACTGCAAATTGGCCTCGGCGGCGCTGACTTGGGCGCGCGCCGCCTCCAGCTGCAAGCGCACATCTTGCGGGTCAAGCTCGGCCAGTGGCTGGCCGGCTTTTACCCGCGCGCCCACATCCACCAAACGTTTAAGCACCTTGCCACCAATGCGAAACGCCAGCTCTGACTCCAGCCGCGCCCGCACCTCACCTGGATAGGTATCCATTAGCACGCCCGCCGGCAGCGGATGCACCACTAAGGCGGGACGTGCCTGCGGCTGCACAACTTCAGGATTGCCACAGGCGACCAGCAGACTGATCAGGCTTAGCGGCAAAGCAACAGACAAGGCATGACGAAACATGGCGGAAGACCTTTCGCGAAGAACGCTTGGTTTTTTATGCTGGGAATTTTTATACTGGCGAGTATAGTAAAAATACAAAACTCATCAGTCCAGTATTAAAAAGTAAAAAATGTTAAACCAACTGTTACCGCCCAACGGCCCCGGCCGCCCCAAAGATCCAGCCAAGCGCGCCGCCATTCTGGAGGCGGCGAAGACGCTGTTTTTGCGTAACGGTTATGACGGCAGCAGTATGGATGCAATTGCCGCCGAGGCCGGCGTCTCCAAGCTGACGGTGTACAGCCATTTCACCGATAAAGAGACGCTGTTCTCCTTTGCCGTGAAGTCCAAGTGCCAGCAACAGGTGCCTGAAATGCTGTTTGAGCTGGCCGACGGCGTGCCGATCGAGGGGGTACTACTCAATATCGGTCGCAGCTTTCATCAGTTGATCAACAGTGACGAGTCGATTGAACTACACCGCGTGCTGATTACCCGAGGCGCCCAGAACCCAAAGCTCTCGCAAATGTTTTTTGACGCCGGCCCCCAGCGCCTGATGGACGAAATGGAGCAGCTGCTGATCAAGGCCAACGCCGCCGGCCTGCTCAAAATTGCCAAGCCCCTGAATGCTGCCGACCAGTTCTTCTGTCTGATCAAAGGTGGCTGCAACTTTCGCCTGCTGATTGGCTGCGCGACGCCACAGACCGACAGCGAAATCGACACCCATGTGCGCGATGCGGTGGAGCTGTTTATCCGCGCTTACCTGCCTTAAACCGATCAACCCAAGCCGGCTACACCGCGCCAGCCCTCAGCCCTTGAGCGCTTTCTTCGGATAAATATCATAGCGGCTGGACTTGCCTTCCAGCGCATAGCTGGGCTTTGGCCCTTCGATGCAGGGGGCTTTGCGCGGGCGCTTGACCACCACCCGGTGACTGGCCAGCGCCAATGCTGCGGACAGCAAGGCCGGGGCATCTTGATCGGCGCCTACCAAGGGGCGAAACAGGCGCATTTCCTTTTTCACCAGCGCGGTTTTGTCGCGATGGGGAAACATCGGGTCCAGGTAAATCACCTGTGGCGGCTCGCCGGACCAGGCCGCCATCAACTCGATGGCGTTGCCCTGCAACAGGCGCATCTGCGCCACAATCGGACCGACCTCGCGATCGCCCCTGGCCCGCGCCAGACCGTCTTCAAGCAAGGCGGCAATCAGCGGCTGGCGCTCGATCAGGGTCATATTGCAGCCCAAACTGGCCAGCACAAAGGCATCGCGGCCCAATCCTGCGGTGGCATCCAATACCTGCGGACGCACGCCCGGTTGCACCCCGACCGCCTTGGCGATCATCTGCCCGCTGCCGCCACCAAACAACCGTCGATGGGCCACCGCGCCTTCGACAAAGTCGACCCGCACCGCACCCGGCGCCTGCGGGCCAAGCTCGACAAACTGCAAACCATCCGCGCCCAACTGCAAGGCAAACTCGGCCTCAGGGTCGACCGCCAATCCCAGCCGTTCGGCCCACAGTGCCAGGGCCGGCAGGTAGCCTGGCTCAAGCGCTGCAAGGGTAATTCTGGCGCTAAGCCGCTCGTCACTCATCAACTTTAATGCTCAAAAAATGCTCAGGTGCGCCGCGAATCGGCCGATAACTCATCAAGGGCAGCATTCTGCCAGAACTGCGTTTTCACTACCGCATTGAGTTGACCATGCTAAACATCAGTCACGCGGCAAATCACCAGTACCACGGCGTCCATCCTGGCGAGGCAGACAAGCATGTGCCGCCCGAAGTGAGCCAGTCACTTAACTATCAAATTTTGCGCCGCACCTTGATGGCCAACAGCGAGGCGCCCGACGCACAAGCCGCCGCCCGCGAAATAAGTGCCGCGCACAGCAGCGACGTGAACGCCGTCAGCCCACAGACGGCCAGCCCCAGCGCCGCGCCTGTGGCAACAACTGATGCGGCAATGCAAGGCCGCGACTTCGCGCAAATCATCCAGCAGCGCGAGCTAAATCTCGATCTACAGGTCAAGCCTGTACCGCAAAAAACCGACCCCTTGGCACTGGATCTGGCCGGTAACGGTTTCAGCACCCGCGGCCTTAACGACAGCGTCAGCTTTGATCTCGATGGTGACGGTAAGCAAGAGCGCATCAGCGCCCCCCGTGGCGACGATGCGCTGCTGGCGATGGATCGCAACCAAAACGGCAGGATCGATGACGGACGCGAACTGTTCGGCGACCAAAACGGCGCCAGCAACGGCTTTGCCGAACTGGGCAAATACGACGACAACCTCGACGGGCGGATTGATCTGCACGACTCGGTATTTGCCCGCCTAAGTTTGCTGCGCTTTGACCAGCAGGGCCAGCAACACAGCCAAAGCCTGAGCGACGCCGGTGTCAGTGCCATCGACTTGCAGGCGCAAAACGTCAAGCAAGCACTGGGTGCCTACGATGAGATTGCACAGTTGGGGAGTTTTGAATTCAGCGATGGTCGTAGCGGCCAGGCAGCGGACTTACTGCTGGCCAGTCATCGCCAAGCTCAGGTTCAGGCGTAAAGATCCAATCCCAGCACTTCTTGCGCATCCTGCTGCTCGGCAAAG
>JAURXE010000124.1 GCA_030654635.1 Pseudomonas sp. | reverse complement strand
GGGCCAGTTCTTTGCGAATCGACTCGGCCACCACTTCCGGGGCGCGATGGGCGCCGCCCAGTGGCTCGCCAATTACCTTGTCGACAATCCCCAGACCCTTCAAGCGCTCGGCGGTAATGCCCATAGCTTCTGCTGCGTCTGGAGCTTTATCGGCGGTCTTCCACAGAATCGAGGCGCAGCCTTCCGGGGAGATCACCGCATAGGTCGAATACTGCAGCATGTTCAGGCTGTCGCATACGCCAATGGCCAGTGCGCCGCCGGAACCGCCCTCACCTATCCCAGTGGCGATAATCGGGGTTTTTAGCCGCGACATCACACGCAGGTTCCAGGCAATCGCCTCACTCTGCCCGCGCTCTTCGGCATCGATGCCTGGGTAGGCACCCGGTGTGTCGATAAAGGTCAGGATTGGCATTTTGAAACGCTCGGCCATTTCCATCAGCCGGCAGGCTTTGCGATAGCCCTCGGGACGTGGCATGCCAAAGTTACGACGGACCTTTTCGCGAATTTCACGGCCTTTCTGATGGCCGATAATCATTACCGGCTCATCGTCCAGACGGGCAATCCCGCCAACAATCGCCGGGTCGTCGGAGAAATGCCGATCGCCGTGCAACTCATCGAACTCGCTAAAAATGTGGCCGATGTAGTCGAGGGTGTAAGGCCGCTGCGGATGCCGCGCCAAACGGGCAATTTGCCAGCTGGTCAGGTTGCTGAAAATGGTTTCAGTCAGGGTCTGGCTCTTGTCCTGCAGGCGGGCAATTTCATCGCCGATATTCAGTGCGTTGTCATTGCCCACCAGGCGCAAGCCTTCGATTTTGGCTTGTAGGTCGGCAATCGGCTGTTCGAAATCGAGAAAATTCGGGTTCATAAATTTCCATCTGGCGTCGACGGCCACGCGGCCGGGGAGCGGTGTCTGCGAGCGTCTTACCTTAAGGGATCAGACGCTCGCAGGTCGAGAATAAACATTCAGCGTTCAAGCCTAGCTGCAAGCCGTGCCGCTGGCTGTTAGCGCAGCGTGAGCGCTTAAAGTTAGCGATAGTTGAGAAAGACGTTGTCGCGCCCGAACTGGTCACGCAACGCTTGAATCAAGCTATCGGTCGGGTCAATTCGCCAGTCATTACCGAACTGCAACACGGCCTTCGCCTCGCTGGCTGTGTAGTCCAGGGTAATCGGGCACTCGCCTCGGTGGCGTTCGCACAACTGCCCCAGCCAACGCAGCCGGTCACCCTGCAAGGCACTGCTGGCCACTTTAATCCGCAGGCTTTCGGCCAGGCCGGTGCGGGCATCTTCCAGGCTCATCACCCGCTTGGCACGCAAGCGCAGCCCGCCGGAGAAGTCGTCGTTGCTGACCTCACCTTCCACCACCACCATGGCATCGGTTTGCAGCAAGGCTTGGGCGGCACTGAAGGCCTCGGCAAAC
>JAURXE010000122.1 GCA_030654635.1 Pseudomonas sp. | reverse complement strand
CTTTGCCGCGCGACAGGCCTTGGCGCAGTGCGTCACGTACGGCGCTCTCCAGATCACGGAAGGCTTCAGGCAGGCGCAGTTGTGGCTCGAGGTAGCGATGGTTCACCGAGCGCAACTCCCAGCTCAGGGTGCCGTGGCTGCCCGCCAGTTCAGTGCGGGCAAAGGCGGTCATGCTGTGCACCATGGGAGTACCTCTTGGCTAAATAGATGAAACGCTGGGTATAAATGACCCTATTGAGGCGGTCAATTGTAGCGCAGTCGTCGGGGTCACCCAATCGGCGATGTTCTGGCCGGCGCCTGAGCCTTATAATGAGCGACAGATTTCCGTCCCAAACAGGTATTCCTTGATGAAGCGTCCAAGTGGCCGTGCCGCAGATCAACTGCGCCCGATCCGTATCACCCGCAACTACACCAAACATGCCGAAGGTTCGGTGTTGGTGGAGTTCGGCGACACCAAAGTGATCTGTACGGTCAGTGTGGAATCCGGCGTACCGCGTTTTCTGAAAGGTCAGGGCCAGGGCTGGTTGACGGCCGAGTACGGCATGTTGCCGCGCGCCACCGGTGACCGTAACCAGCGTGAAGCCAGCCGTGGCAAGCAGGGCGGTCGGACCCTGGAAATTCAACGGCTGATCGGTCGTTCGCTGCGCGCCGCGCTGGACATGTCCAAGCTCGGCGAGAATACCCTGTATGTGGACTGCGATGTGATCCAGGCCGACGGCGGCACCCGCACCGCATCCATCACTGGCGCCATGGTGGCCTTGGTCGATGCACTGAAATTGATGAAAAAACGCGGAGGCCTGAAAGGCGGTGATCCGCTCAAACAGATGGTCGCAGCAGTGTCGGTGGGCATGTATAAGGGCGAGCCAGTGCTGGATTTGGACTACCCGGAAGACTCGGCTGCCGAGACCGACCTGAATGTGGTGATGACCGCCGCCGGTGGTTTTATCGAAGTGCAGGGCACCGCCGAAGGCGCGCCGTTCCAGCCCGAAGAGTTGACGGCCATGCTGGCATTGGCGCAAAAAGGCATGAACGAGCTGTTTGAGCTGCAACAGGCCGCACTGGCCGATTAATCAATCAAGGAGAAGTCCCGTGAACGACATTCAAGGCTCAGTACCTAGCAAGGAAGCCCGGCAGTGGGCGATGTTCTGTCATTTCTCGGCTTTTTTCGGCCTGGTAATTCCCTTTGGTAACTTGCTCGGCCCATTGATTGTTTGGCAGCTGAAGAAAGACTTCGACCCCTTTGTGGATGCGCAGGGCAAAGAAGCCCTGAACTTTCAGATCAGCGTGTCGATGGCGGCGATGTTGTGCTTCTTGTTGATGGTGGTGGTGATCGGCTTCCCGTTGCTGGCGCTGGTCGGCATCACGGCGCTGGTGCTGACTATCATCGCCGGCATCAAAGCGAACGAAGGGCAGGCGTATCGCTATCCCTTCAGCTGGCGCCTGATCAAGTAAGACAGTTCTGCCACAACAAAAAGCCGGCCACTGGTGCCGGCTTTTTGTTGTCTGGAATTCCCCTAGCTGAGCGCTGTGAGCAATTCATTACGGCCTTGCGGTGGGACCATGGCGATCAAGGTCTGGCCGGGTTGCAGAGTCAGGTTATCGGCGGGGTTGAAGATAAAGTCATGCTGATTGCGAACCGATAAAATCACGCAATTGGGGCAGCGTTGCTTGAGTTCGCCAATGCTCAGTAGGCGATGCTCCGGGCTGATCGGCACTTCTTCCAGGCGTACGTTGTGATCGGAACGCAGCATTTCATCGAGGAAGGTCACCACATGGGGGCGGATCATTGACGAGGCGATGCGCATGCCGCCGGCAAAATCCGGCGAGATCACCGTATCGGCACCGGCCTTTTTCATCTTTGCCACATTGCGCAGCTCGTGACAGCGCGCCACCACGCGCACTCGAGGGTTCAGTTGGCGGGCGGTGAGGATGATCATCAGGTTGCGACTGTCATCGCCGGTCACCGCAAATACCCCGGCCGCCTCGCTGATATGGGCGGCCAGCAGCAGGTCATCGTCGGTGGCGTCGCCATGTAGGTGCAGCAGGTTCGGAAAATGCTCGCGCTGCACGTCAAACTGCAGCTCGTCGCTGTCGATGGCGACAAAGGTGCGGTTGGTGATCGCCAGTTCATTGGCCACGTTGCGACCGACCCGGCCAAAGCCACAGAGGATGTAATGGCCGCCGAGTTTCTTGATGGTCTTTTCCATGCGTCGTTTCCTCAGGGTGTAGTCGAGGTCGCTCTCGAGAAAGAAGGTCGCTAGGCTGGTGAACAGGAAGGTCACGGTGCCAAAGCCGGTGAGTGCCATCAGGTCGGCAAACAGGCGTTCGCCTAGGTTGGTCAGGGGTACGACTTCGCCGTAGCCGACCGTGGTGATGGTAATCAGGGTCATGTGTAGGGCGTCAGAAAAGCTCGCCTGCAGGTCGTCGGCCACTATGTAAAAGCCCAGGGTGCCGATCATGGTCATGCACAGCAGTAGGGCTGCGGCGGCATAAATACGTTTGCGAATGCGCGGCAGTTGGGTCTGGCGCATCGGTAAGCCGTGTTTATGACCGCCCCAGTTCGGCATGCCGTGCATTTAGGCCTACCGTTAGAGGCTGAGGGTCCAGTCGTAATCGACGACCAGTGGCGCGTGCTCGGAGAACCGCGGTTGGCGTGGTAGGCGCGCACTGCGCACGCTGCGACGCAGGCCCGGGGTGAGCAATTGATAATCGTAGCGATAGCCGAGGTTGAGCAGTTCGGCCTGCTCGGTATCCGGCCACCAGCTAAATTGATCGCCCTCGCGGCTGACTTCGCGCAGTGCGTCGACATAGCCCATGCTGCCGATGATCTGATCCATCCAGGCCCGCTCTGTGGCCAGAAACCCCGGTGTTTGCTGGCAGTCGCGCCAGTTCTTTACGTCGATTTTTTGATGGGCCACGTACAGGGAGCCGCAGTAGATGTACTCGCGGCGCTTGCGGCGCTGTTTGTCGAGGTAGTGGGCGAAATCGTCCATAAACTTGAACTTCTGATTGAGGTTCTCATCACCGTTTTGCCCGGAGGGCAATAGCACGCAGGCGATACTGACCTTATCGAAGTCGGCTTGCAGATAGCGACCGTAACGGTCAGCGGTTTCAAAGCCCAGGCCGCTGATAATCGCCTTGGGTTGCAGGCGCGAATAGAGCGCCACGCCACCCTGGCTGGGCACCTCGGCATCGCAGGCGTAGAGAAAGTAGCCATCCAGTTGAAAGGCCGGGTCATCTAACTCAAAGGCCGAGACGCGAGTGTCTTGCAGGCAGATAACATCGGCATTCTGGGCGTGTAACCAGGTGAGCAGGCCGCGCTCGATAGCCGCCTGCATACCATTGACGTTGACACTGATGATCCGCATAAATGGCCCCAAAAAACACGTGCGTGTATGATACCCGAGCTCCTCTGTATTAGCTAAATTAGCTAAAAACCTGCTCGATATTTGCTGCGCCGCCTGGCTGTTGGGGTAACCCTGGGGCTGTTTGCCGGCAAACTGCTTGAGCGGGCTCTAACCTTGTCGATAATTTCGTGCCGTTCGGGGCTTTTTCATGCAGGCGTATCAACGCGATTTCATCCGTTTTGCCATTGAGCGTGGGGTTTTGCGTTTCGGTGAGTTCACCCTCAAGTCGGGGCGCGTTAGCCCGTATTTTTTCAATGCCGGGCTGTTCAATAGCGGTTTGGCCTTGGCCCAGCTCGGGCGTTTTTATGCCGCTGCTGTGGTTGAGAGCGGTATTGCTTTCGACGTGCTGTTTGGCCCGGCTTACAAAGGCATTCCCTTGGCTGCCGCGACTGCCGTGGCGCTGGCCGAGCAGCATCAGCTGGACATGCCTTGGTGTTTTAATCGTAAAGAGGCCAAGGCTCATGGCGAAGGTGGCAGCCTGGTCGGCGCACCGCTGCAGGGCCGCGTGCTGATTGTCGATGATGTGATTACCGCCGGCACGGCGATTCGTGAAGTGATGCAGATTATTCAAAGCCAGGGCGCGCACGCTGCTGGTGTGTTGATTGCGCTCAACCGCGAAGAGCGCGGCCAGGGTGCGTTATCGGCGATCCAGGAAGTTGAGCGCGATTTCGCCATGCCGGTGGTAAGTATTGTGTCGTTGGCGCAAGTGCTGGAATATCTCGCCGATGATGCTGAACTTAAGCAACATCTGCCGGCGGTTCAAGCGTATCGCGCGCAGTACGGAATCTAGCTAACACCACCACAGGGTTGCTTTTATGGGTAAATCGGGCGCGCTGCGCTGTTCACTGCTGCTGCTTATGTTGCTGCCGGCCTGGGCTGGCGCTAGCGAGTTGTATCGCTATCTGAGTGACAAGGGCGTGGTGGTACTCGATCGGCAGGGCGTGCCGCCGCAATACATCGGCAAGGGCTATGACGTGCTGGATGAGCAAGGCCGGCTGCTGCGCACCATCCCGCCGGCACCGACCGCCGAAGAGCGCGAGCGCCTCAATCAAGCTAAGGCCCAAGCCAGTTCGGATGCACAATTGCTGCGGCTGTACTCCAGCCTGGAAGATGTCGATCGCGCCCGTGAACGCAAGTTGACCGAGCTGGATGGCGTCATTGCGGCGGCGCGCGGCAACTTGCAGTCGCTGCGTACCCAGCAGGCTAACTTGCAGAGCCAGGCGGCCGAGCTGGAGCGTGCTGGTCGGGCGGTGCCAGAAAGCCTGTTGGTGCAGATCAGCAATATTAAAGCCGAGCAAGTGGCCATGCTAAAGGACATCGCCCGTTTTGAGGCATCGCGCAAGCAGGCCGATGGCGGTTTTAGTGCGGATCGGGCGCGCCTGGCGCAACTGTTGGGTGGCCGGTAGGGCCGACTCAGTGGCGCAGCGAACAGTCCGCCGCTTTGAGGTGGGTTGGCCCACCCGAAACGCTGCAGCTCATAGCCACACACAAAAAGACCAGCAGCTGCTGGTCTTTTGCGTTGCGCCTCCAGTTGCTGAGGTTATTGGCGATTGGTGATCTTGGTGCCGACGCCGGTGTCGGTGAAGATTTCCAGTAGCACCGCGTTAGGCACCCGCCCGTCGATGATGTGCGCGCTGTTCACGCCACCTTGCACGGCCTCTAGCGCGCAGCGAATCTTCGGCAGCATGCCGCCGTAGATGGTGCCATCGGCAATCAACTCGTCCACTTGCTCGGTGCTCAGGCCGGTCAGCACTTCCCCTTGCTTGTTCATCAGGCCGGCGATATTGGTCAACAGCATCAGCTTCTCGGCCTTGAGGGCTTCGGCCACTTTGCCGGCCACCAGGTCGGCGTTGATGTTGTAGGACTCGCCATTCTCACCGACGCCGATCGGCGCGATCACCGGAATGAAATTGCCGGACACCAGCATATTGATCAGCTCGACATTGACCCCAACCACTTCGCCGACATGGCCGATGTCGATGATTTCCGGTTGAGTCATCTCCGGGGTCTGGCGGGTCACGGTGAGTTTCTTGGCGCGGATCAGCCGTGCATCTTTGCCGGTCAGGCCAATGGCGCTGCCGCCGTGATGGTTGATCAGGTTGACGATGTCTTTATTGACTTGGCCGCCAAGCACCATCTCCACCACATCCATGGTCTGCGCATCCGTGACGCGCATGCCATCGATAAAGTGGCTCTCGATGCTCAGACGCTTGAGCAGGTCGCCAATTTGTGGGCCGCCACCATGCACCACCACCGGGTTAATGCCGACGGCTTTCATCAGCACTATGTCGCGGGCGAAGCCGGTTTTCAGCTCATCGCTTTCCATGGCGTTGCCGCCGTACTTGATCACCAGGGTCTTGCC
>JAURXE010000106.1 GCA_030654635.1 Pseudomonas sp. | reverse complement strand
ATCTGGTCATCCTCAACAAGGCTGACTTGCTCAGCAGCGATGCCTTGGCTGCGGTGCGCGCCGAAGTGGCCGAAGAGCTGCCGCCGGCGGTCAAGGTGATCGAAGCCCATGGCGGCGAGCTGCCGCTCAGTGTGCTGTTGGGGCTCAATTGCGAGACCGAGTTGCATATCGACAGCCGCAAGACCCACCACGATCTGGAAGGCCATGAAGAGCACGACCACGACGAGTTCGACTCCTTCGCCGTCGAGCTACCTGCAGTGGCCGAGGCGCAGTTGCTGCAGGCGTTGAAAGACGCCGTCAGCCGCCACGGCATTCTGCGTATCAAGGGTTTCGCGGCAATCCCCGGCAAGCCCATGCGCCTGTTGTTGCAGGGCGTCGGTCAGCGTTTCGACAAGCATTTCGATCGTGCCTGGCTGGCGGATGAGGCCTGGGTGACGCGCCTGGTGGTCATCGGCCAGAGCCTCGATCAAGCCCTGATCGAAGCCGAACTCAACGCCGCGCTGGCCGGTTAACTCGCCATGCACCTGCTGCGCGCTCAGCCAGGCAGCCTATTGCCGGCCGACAGTATTGCCGACCTGCAACAGACGCCCGCCGAGCTGGTGATTCTCTGTACCGGCGACTCGCACCTGTCGTTGCTGGCCGAGGTGGCTCAGCAGTTGCCAGCCGATTACCCCAGCCTGCGCCTGGCCAGCCCGGCGCAGCTGAGTAATAACGCCTCGATCGATTTCTATGTCGAGCAGGTGTTGCAGTACGCCAAGGTCATTCTGATTTCCGTGCACGGCGGCGTCAGCTATTGGCGCTACGGTATCGAGCGACTGGTGGAACTGGCCGAGCGTGGCGCCCGGGTGATTTTGGTGCCCGGCGACGACAGTCCCGATCCGGAGCTGACCGGTCTGAGCAGCGTGCCGCCGGCAGAGGTCGAGCGGCTTTGGCAGTTTCTGCGTCAGGGCGGGGTGTATAACGCCAAGCAGCTATTCGCCTGCATCGCCAGCCGCTGGTTGCAACGTGATTACCCTTGGCAAGAGCCGCAGTCTTTGCCGCGAGTGGTGCTCTATCACCCGAGTCAGGCCAAGGCGACGCTGACCGATTGGCGCGCTGACTGGCAGCCTGAGCGGCCGGTGGTGGCGCTGCTGTTCTATCGCACCCAGGTGCAGGCGGCCAACACCGGCTTTATCGATGTGTTCTGCCAGCGCTTGCAAGCCCAGGGTCTGAATCCGCTGCCAATTGCGGTGGCCAGCCTGAAAGAAGCGGCTTGTTTGGCTCAGGTGGAAAGCTGGCTGGATGAAACCTGCGCGGCGCTGATTATCAACACCACCGGCTTTGCCATGAGCAACCCGGAAGCGCCAGATCTGCGGCCGTTTCGCCGTGACATTCCGGTGCTGCAGGCCATCTGCGCCCTGGATAACCTTGAGCAATGGCAGGCCAGCGCTCAGGGGCTGGGCTCCCGTGACTTGGCCATGCACATAGTGCTGCCCGAGCTGGACGGTCGGCTGATTACCCGGCCGATCAGCTTCAAGGGCCTGGCCTGGCGCAGCGAACGCAGCCAGAGTGATGTGGTTTGTTACAAGCCGCATTTACCTGGGATGGATTTTGTCGCCGAGTTGGCGCGGCGCTGGACCGAATTGGCGCGCCTGCCCAATAGCGACAAACGCATCGCCCTGGTGCTGGCCAACTACCCGACCCGCGACGGCCGCATCGGTAATGGCGTCGGTCTGGATACGCCGGCGGCGGCACTGAATATTCTTCAGTCTCTGCAACAACAAGGCTATCCGGTGGAGGATTTGCCGGCGACTGGCACCGCG
>JAURXE010000099.1 GCA_030654635.1 Pseudomonas sp. | reverse complement strand
GGCGCAGGGCGTCCTCCAAGGTGCGTTCCTTGGCTTCGAGGTCGGCGAGTTGCCGACCGACCAGTTGCAGCTTGGCCGACAGCTGCTGCACGCGCTCGGTGAAGGCATCGCTGCTGCGCTTCAGCTGATCTTGTGCGGCCTCCAGCAGCGCCAGTTGCTCGAGCTTGTCGGCCTCCTCGACGCTCAGGGTCTGGCTGCGACGATAGTCTTCGAGGTTCTTCTGCGCCTGCAGCACGTCCTGATAAAACTGCTCGGCTTGCACCTTGCTCGTGCTGCGGTCGGCGGCAACCGCTTGTTGGGTTTTGAGCTGTTTGAGCTCTTTGTCCAAGCGCTCTTTTTGATCGCGCAGCGCGGCTCGGTCGGCCAAGGCTTGCAGTGCCGGCGGTTCGATGTGCGAAAGGTCGATCGACAATCCAGGCACGCTGAATTGCTCACCTTTGAAACCGTCCAGCACTTGGCCGAGGGATTGCACCCAGGCGTCGCCGTCATCCAGCTGAATGCCTTTCTCGCCCAGCGGCAGGCTGAACAACGCACCGTTAAACAGCCGCATCAGGCGCTCAACGTCTTGCTGGCTGAACTCTTCGCGCAGCCGGGCGTAGCTGTTGTTATCGGCATGTTCGAGCTGTTGTTTCACCGATTTCAGGCGTTTCTCCAGCTCGTGCAAACGCTGATCGAGGTCCTCACTGCTGAACTGGCGTGATTGCGCGAGGGCGCCGGCCAGCTCGTCGTGGGCATCTTTGGCTGCTAGCAGCTGTTGTTCGAGCGGGTGGGCGTCGCTGAGTAGGGCAAAGCGATTATTAAGCACCGCCAATTCGCCGAGCCAGCGTTGCAGCTCGCTGATTTCGCGCTCCAGGCGCATCAGTTCAGAGGTGCCGGCGCGTTGTTCATGTTGCAGGCCGTCCTGCTGGGCGCGGTAATGCTCGTGCTGGATAACCAATTCTTCGCGGCGCGCACCGCTGTAGTCTTGCCAGGCGCCGAGCAGGTTATCCAGCAGTGGCGAGAGCCGATGCAGTTTGCCGCGCAGCAGTTCGCGCTGCGCCACGCCGGCAGTCAGTGCCTGGATGAGCGGGCCGGCGGCGACCAGCGCTTGGTAGTCCTGCTCCATGCGCCGCACGTCGCGGAAGGCTTCTTCGCAGGCGGCGATATAGTCGACGCTGCCCGAGCGCAGGCTGTGCTCGAAGGCGTCGATAAACAGCTGCTTGAGTTTGGCCGCGGTGATTTCGCGCATGTGCAGCAGGTTGATAAACAGCGCGCGGAAGGTCTTCAGACTTTGCTCGTTGGTGGAGCGCAGCGGGATCAGCGTCAGGTCCAGCGGGATCGAGGTATGGCCGCCGACCAGCAGGCGCCGCAGTTCATCGGGCTTCGCTTCGTAGGCCTTGATCTGCTCGCGTTCAAGGTTGGCGAACAGTTCGCGTTGGCGCAGGCAGGTGCCGTTTTTCTGGTAGTGGGCCAGGTCCAGCTCGCCGGCATAGACGAAAAACTGATGACCAAAACCGCCGCCCGGTCCGCGTCCGACCACGCCGATCACATGGGGGCCGTGGGGCAGCGCCACTTCAACGAGGATGTAGCTGGTGTCGCTGGCAAAGTAGAACTTGCGGGACTGTTCCAGGCTGTACTTGCCAAAACTCATGTCCGACATGCGCGCCAAAATCGGGAACTGCAGCGCGTTGATCGCCGCGCTCTTGCCCAGGTTATTGGCGCCATACACCGACAGCGGGTGTTCCAGCGGGAACAGTCCGAGGCTGTAGCCGGCGGTATTCAGGAGGGCGAAGCGGCGGATGCCGTAGCGTTGCTGGGTCATGCGTCAAGCTCCTGCTCTTCGGCAATGGCGCGGGCCATGGCTTGCTGTTCCGTTTCTTCTTCTTCGGCTGCTTGGTTATCTGCTTCGCTAAGCGTTTCGATCTCGATTATCGCCTCGCCACTGTCGTCATCCAGCAAGTGCGGGCTGGGCAGCTCGATGCCGGCCAGCGGCAGCGCGCTGTGCAGGCTGGCGGCCAGGTCGCGGTCTTGTTGCACTGACAGGCAGACATCGAGGAAACGGTGCATCGGCGGCAGAAAGCGGTAGACGCCGTTGTCTTCGCTGGCAAAACCCAGCTGGGTCATACGGCGCATGACTTTCTCTTCTAGCTCGTCCTGGGTTTGCACCTCGGCCTGTAAAAACAGTTCGCGGTACTTCTCCAGCAGCGGCGGTAACTCATCGCGCCCGAGGCTACCGCCATCGAGCACCGCCAGCGGATCGCGGCCTTGGTCGGCCAGGTGCTCGACGATGATGAAGGTAAACAGTGCCAAACGTTGCGCGGTCTTGTTGACCTGGGCGCCGATTTGCTCGGGGACGAAGTAATAAAAGCCGCGAGGGTCGCACACCAGCTCAAAACCCAGGGCTTTGAACAGCGCCCGGTAAGCGTCCTGCAGGTTGGATAATTGACTGTACAGTTCGGCATCGCGGCGGCTGACATGGTAGCCCTTGAACAGCTCGCGAAAAATCGGCGCCAGCAGGCTCAGCTCTGAAAGGTCTAGATTCATACGCAATGCTCAGAGGCAGTCGTAGGGTGGTAAACCGCGAAGCGTTTGCCACCAGAAGGTTCGGGGTGTTGGGCGGTGGACAAGCCAAGCCTTGTCCACCCTACGCGGGGCTTATGCATGGGCTCGGCCCACCAGTGCATAAGAGCTCAGGCTGACTTGATGTTCGCTGGTCAGGTAGTCGCGCCGGCTCAGACGCTCACGCTGGAAGCGGCTGTCGCGCGATAGCCGCGAGAACCAATAGAGCAACTCATCGGTAGCGCCCTCAGGTTCTTGCTCCAGCAACCAGAGCATCAGGTCGGGCATCGGCAGGGCATTGGCGCAGCGCTCGAGCATCTCGCGGGCGGTGTGCGGGGCTTGTGTCGGTTTGCCTCCGCGCGGGCCGCTGGCCTTGGGGAACTGCGCCGGTTTTGGCTCGAAGCGGGCCAGCGCGTAAACGTAGGCCTCAACTTGCGAGGCAGTGCCGAGAAAGGCGCTTTGCGGTCGGGTAGACAAAGGCAGCGACGCTTGCGGCACCGCGTCCAGGCCCTTGCGGCGGATGGCCGCCAGTGCCAGTGCCGCGCCCCTGGTCACGGCGTTGTGCCGGCGCGCTTCTTCACGCAGCGGTAACAGCAGCACGCGGGCGCGGCGCAAGGTCAGCTGGGCGCTGGTCTGCATCTCGAGGATGCGCGCATGGGTGCGCAGCAGCAGGTCATCGTCGACCAGCTGGCCGAGGCGTTGCTGCTCGCTGAGCAGGCGCAGTAACACCTGCTCGACCCGCTGCACGCCTTGCTCGAAGGCGCCGTCGGCGGCCACCAGTTGGATCATCGGCTCGACGTATTCGTCCCAGGTCGCCAGCACCTCGGCGTAACGCTGACGCAGCGGAATTTGCCGGTCG
>JAURXE010000097.1 GCA_030654635.1 Pseudomonas sp. | reverse complement strand
AAGAATATGAGCAAGCAAAAAAACCAACTGAGCAGCGACGAAGTGGTCAAGTTGGCGGTCGCCGCCCTTGAAGACCTCAAGGCCCAGGACATTCTCAGCATCAATGTGCGCGAGAAAACCAGCATCACCGATTACATGGTGATCGCCAGCGGTACCTCCAGCCGTCACGTTAAATCGCTGGTCGACAACGTCCTAGAAAAAGTCAAAGAGCAGGGTGTACGGCCACTGGGCAGCGAAGGCCTGGACAGCGGCGAGTGGGCCTTGCTCGACTTGGGCGATGTGGTGGTGCATGTGATGCAGCCGTCCACCCGCCAGTTCTACGACCTGGAGAAACTCTGGCAGGGCACCGAGCAGAGCCGCTTGCAGCACAGCCATGAGCAGTTCATCGCCAGCGAACACAAGCCAGAAAACGAATAAGGCCGCGTTGTGCGCCTGCGCCTGATCGCCGTCGGTTCGCGGATGCCCAAGTGGGTGGAAGACGGTTGGCATGAATATGCCAAGCGTTTGCCGTCCGAGTTGGCGCTGGAGTTGGTGGAAATCCCGCTCAACACCCGTGGCAAAAACGCCGACGTGGCCCGCCTGATCCGTCAGGAGGGCGATGCCATGCTGGCCAAGGTGCTGCCGGGTGAGCGGGTGGTGACGCTCGAAGTCGAAGGCAAGCCCTGGAGCACAGAGCAGCTGGCGGTCGAGTTGGATCGCTGGCGCCTGGATGCGCGTACCGTCAATTTGATGGTCGGCGGCCCCGAGGGCTTGGCGCCGCAAGTGTGCGCCCGCAGCGAGCAGCGCTGGTCGTTGTCGCCACTGACCTTGCCGCACCCGCTGGTGCGGATCTTGATCGGTGAACAGATTTATCGCGCCTGGACTGTGTTGTCCGGGCACCCTTATCACAAGTGATTGCGACCGACTAAGAATGCCGCAGCCGATTCGCATTAAGGACCATGAGAGAGACGCCCGCCTGGTACGCAAGCGGGTGATGGTCGGCGCCGTGGCGATTGTTTCGTTGATCGGCGTGTTGATTGCCCGGCTGTATTTCTTGCAGGTGATTCAGTACGACTATCACTCGACTCTGTCGGAAAACAACCGGGTGCATGTGCAGCCGATTCCGCCGAGTCGTGGGCTGATCTACGACCGTAACGGGGTGATCATCGCCGACAACCGGCCCAGTTTCAGCCTGACCATGACCCGCGAGCGCTCCGGCAAAGACTGGTTGCAGCTACTGGATGTGATAGTCGAGGTGCTGGCGCTCAGCCCCGATGATCGGCGCCTGTTCGAAAAGCGCATGCGCCAGGGCCGCCGCCCCTTTGAGCCTGTGCCGATTCTGTTTGAGCTGAGCGAGGAGCAGATTGCCCTGATTGCGGTCAATCAATTCCGCCTGCCCGGTGTCGAGGTGATCGCCCAGCTAGTACGTCACTACCCGCAGGGCGAGCACTTTGCCCATTCGGTCGGTTATGTGGGGCGGATCAACGAGGCCGAGCTGAAAAAACTCGATCCGGTCAACTACAGCGGCACTCACCATATCGGTAAGACTGGCATCGAGCGCTTCTATGAGCCGGAGTTGCACGGTTCTGTGGGCTACGAAGAGGTCGAAACCAATGCCCGTGGGCGTATCTCACGGGTGCTTAAGCGCACCGATCCGCAGCCCGGCAAAGACATTCACCTGAGCATGGATGTCGGTCTGCAGCAAGCCGCCGAGGCGGCGCTGGCCGGCAAGCGCGGCGCCATTGTGGCGCTCGACCCAGCCAATGGCGATGTGTTGGCGATGGTCAGTCTGCCCAGTTTTGATCCAAATCTGTTTGTCACCGGGATCGGCTTGAACGCCTATGCGGACTTGCGCGACTCAATCGACCGGCCGCTGTTTAATCGGG
Source organism: Pseudomonas sp. (assembly GCA_030654635.1). GTDB lineage: Bacteria > Pseudomonadota > Gammaproteobacteria > Pseudomonadales > Pseudomonadaceae > Aquipseudomonas. The sequence continues at coordinate 2,715 of JAURXE010000097.1, read as the reverse complement.
TGCTACGCGGTCTGTATCCGCCGGGCTCGACCATTAAACCCGCAGTAGCCGTAGCCGGTTTGGACGCAGGCGTGGTCACTGGCGAGTCGCGGGTCTTTGATCCGGGGTATTTCCAGTTACCCAACTACGACCACAAATACCGCAACTGGAACCGCACCGGCGATGGCTGGGTGAATATGGAGATGGCCATCATGCGCTCCAATGACACCTATTTTTACGAGCTGGCGCACCGGCTTGGGGTCGATCGGCTGGGGTTGTACCTGGGCCGCTTTGGCATAGGTCAGAAGGTTTCGCTGGACATGTTTGAAGAGTCGGCAGGCTTAATGCCGTCGCGCGAATGGAAGCGCGCCCGCTATCGTCAGGCCTGGTACCCAGGCGAAACTTTGATCCTGGGGATTGGCCAGGGCTACATGCAGACCACTCCTTTGCAGCTGGCCCAAGTGGCGGCCTTGATTGCCAATAAGGGCAAATGGAACCGTCCGCATCTGGCCAAGGATATTGATGGTGTGGCGCCACAAGACTTGGTGCGCCCGCCCGAGTTGCAACTGCCCAGCCCGATGGCGGATATCCAGTTGCGCGATCCGAAAAGCTGGCAGCAGGTCAGTAATGGCATGCAACAGGTCATGCACGGCGCTCGGGGCACGGCGCGTAAAGTCGGCGAATCGGCGGCTTATCGCATCGCGGGCAAGAGTGGTACGGCGCAGGTGGTGGCGATCAAGCAGGGCGAGAAGTACGATCGCTCCAAAGTGCAGGAGCGCCACCGCGACCATGCACTGTTTATCGCCTTCGCACCGGCAGAAAACCCCAAAATTGCCGTGGCCGTAATGATCGAGAACGGTGAGTCGGGCTCCGGGGTGGCCGCCCCGATCGTGAAGCTGGTAATGGATGCCTGGCTGCTGGGCCCCGACGGTCAGCTCAAACCCGAGTTTCGTTCACCGGCGGATGTGAGTGGCAAGCCCATGAGTGCACAACAATGAAACAGCCAGCATGAACAGCAGCTTTGATCGCAGCCTGTCGGGTGATGATGTTTTGCGTCGTCGTGCCACCCTGTTGCAGCGCTTGCACATCGATGGTCAGTTACTGCTGATTCTGCTGATACTGGTCGCCGGCGGTTTATTTGTGCTGTATTCGGCCAGTGGCAAAGATTGGGGGCTGCTGATCAAACAGACTGCCTCCTTTGGCGTGGGGTTGGTGGCGATGTTCGTGGTCGCGCAACTGGACCCGCGCTTTATCGCGCGCTGGGCGCCGCTGGCTTACCTGCTAGGGGTGATATTGCTGGTGGTGGTGGATGTCATGGGCCATAACGCCATGGGCGCCACGCGCTGGATCAATATTCCCGGAGTGGTGCGTTTCCAGCCCTCGGAATTTATGAAAATCATCATGCCGGCCACCATTGCCTGGTACCTGGCCAAGCGCAGCTTGCCGCCGAAAATCCAGCACGTGTTGGTAGGCTTGGCCATGATTGGCGTACCCTTTGCGCTGATCGTGCGCCAGCCGGATTTGGGCACTGCGCTGCTGATTCTGGTTTCCGGTTTGTTTGTCATGTTTATGGCCGGCCTGCGCTGGCGCTGGATTTTGACCGCGGTGGCGGCAGTGGTGCCGGTGGCGGTGGGGATGTGGTTTTTTGTGCTGCTGCAGTATCAAAAGCAGCGCGTGCTGACCTTTTTGGACCCCGAAAGTGATCCGCTGGGAACTGGTTGGAATATTATCCAGTCCAAAGCAGCTATCGGTTCTGGCGGGGTATTTGGCAAAGGCTGGCTACTGGGCACCCAGTCGCACTTGGATTTTTTGCCGGAAAGCCATACCGATTTTATTATTGCCGTGCTCGGTGAAGAGTTTGGTTTGGTCGGCATCTGTGTGCTGTTGATGGTTTATCTGCTGCTAATTGCGCGTGGCTTGGTGATTACTGCCCAAGCGCAGACACTCTTCGGTAAGCTATTGGCCGGTAGCCTGACCATGACCTTCTTCGTCTATGTGTTCGTCAATATCGGCATGGTCAGCGGCTTGTTGCCGGTGGTCGGTGTGCCTTTACCTTTTATTAGCTACGGCGGCACCTCGTTGGTGACGTTGATGACTGCGTTTGGGATCTTGATGTCGATCCATACCCATCGTAAATGGATCGCCCAGGTTTGATGATAATGAATGAGTTAACCAACTGCTCCATACCCTTGCTGCGCCGCGTCCTGTCGCGCAAGTTGACCGGCTGCGCCTTGCTGGCGAGCCTGTACGGTGTGCCAGCGGCGCAGGCGCTGGACTATGACAATTCGCCTGAGGTGGCCAGCTTCGTTAGTGAAATGACCAATGCCCATGGCTTTGCCAGCGAACAGTTGAGCCAACTGTTTACCCAGGTGGAGCGCAAACAGTCGATTCTCGATGCCATCTCGCGGCCGGCAGAAAAAGTGAAGCCGTGGAGTGATTACCGGCCGATCTTTATCACCGAAGCGCGGATCTCCCGCGGTGTGGATTTTTGGCGGCAGCATGAGGCGGCATTGCTGCGCGCCCAGCAGGAATATGGCGTTGAGCCCCAGGTGATAGTGGCAATCATCGGCGTCGAAACCTTTTACGGCGGTAATACCGGCAGTTACCGGGTCATCGATGCGCTCACTACCTTAGGTTTTGATTACCCGCCACGGGCGCCGTTCTTTCGTCAGCAATTGAAAGAGTTTTTGCTGCTGGCCCGTGAGCAGCAAGTCGACCCCCTTAGCGTCAAAGGCT
>JAURXE010000090.1 GCA_030654635.1 Pseudomonas sp. | reverse complement strand
CGTCGGGCAATGGTGAGGACTTCTTTTTGCGCCGTTTCAACATCACTGACCCGCACCGGCCCACGGGCTTCAAGGTCATCACGCAGCAGCTCTGCCGCACGCTTGGACATGTTTTTGAAGACTTTTTCTTTGATGCCTTCATCGGCACCCTTCAGCGCGATCACCAGCACATCGGAGGACACCTCGCGCAGCAAGGCTTGAATGCCCTTGTCATCGACGTCAGCAAGGTTGTCGAAGACAAACATCAAGTCCTCGATCTGAGTGGACAGGTCTTCATCGACCTCGCGGATCGAATCCATCAGCTGGCCTTCGATGGTGCTGTCGAGGAAGTTCATGATATCCGCCGCCCGCTTAACCCCGCCCATGGCGGCGCGGGTGTTGCTTGAGCTGCCGGAGAATTGTTTCTCTAGAATCTGGTTGAGCTCTTTGAGTGCCGCCGGCTGCACGGTATTCAGTGACGAGACCCGCAGGACTATATCCAGACGAACTTTATGGTCGAAATGGCCCAGTACTTCACCGGCTTGGTCCGGGTCCAGATAGGCCACCACAATGGCCTGTATTTGCGGGTGCTCGAAGCGAATCACATCGGCCACCGCCCGCGGCTCCATCCACTTCAGGCTATCCAGACCGCTGGTGCTACCGCCCAACAGGATGCGATCAATCAGGTTGCCGGCCTTGTCTTCACCCAAGGCCTGAGTAAGCATTTTGCGGATATAGCCGTCGGCACCCACCCCAAGACTGGTTTGATCGCCGACTGTTTCGACAAACTCGCCCATCACCCCTTCAACTTGTTCGCGCTGCACATTGCCCATGTGCGACATGGCCACGCCAACCCGCTGAACTTCCTTGGGGCTCAAATGGCGCAGCACTTGCGCGGCATCGGTTTCACCCAACGAGAGCAGCAAAATAGCGGCCTTATCAACCTTGCTCAGCTTGGCTGGGGTGCGTGCGTCACTCATCTGGCTTGATCCACTGTTTATTCACCGTCATTGATCCATTCTTTGACAACCTGGGCCACGCGCCCGGCGTCTTCAGCCACCAGCCCCTTGATGGCGTTCAATTGTGCATCATAACCCTCAGTGGGACTGGGCAGCAGGATGCTTTGCGGGCCACTGATGCTGACCCGATCATCGGACAAATCACCGCCATAGCCACCCATGGCTCCCAGCTCAACATCGCTGCCACGACCACCGCCCGCCGGGACCTTGCCGGCACTGCTGATGTTCTTCAAAACCGGCCGCAGCACACCAAAGACCAGCAGCAGGATAAACAACACTCCCATTACCTGCTTGATAATGTCCCAGAACCAGGGCTGGGTGTAGAACGGAATGCTGATGATCTCATCGCCGTCCTGGGCCACGAATGGAGTATTAATCACGCTAACGCTGTCGCCACGGCTGGCATCGAAGCCCACCGAGTCTTGCACCAGCCGGGTAAAACGGGCGAGTTCGGCGGCAGTCCAAGGCACATGGGTGACCTCGGCAGTTTTCGCGTCGACCTTGGTTTGGTCGTCCAGTACTACCGCCACCGACAGCCGGCGTAAACGGCCTTGCTGCTGCTTGGTATAGCTAACCGAGCGATCCAGTTCATAGTTGCGCGTCGACTGCTCACGCTTGTCCGCCGGGAACGGCGCCAACATCGGCTGGCCGGTGGCCGGGTCTATTACCTGCTGACCATTGGCATCCAGTAACGGATTGCCCGCAGCAATCGCCGCTGGCGCGCCAGCTGCGGCCGCGCCGCCAGCTTGCTGGGGTGCCGCGGACGGCCCCGGTGGTTGATTACTTAACGCGCCCGGTACGCCTTGCGCGCCCAAGCCGGCTTGACGCTGTTCGTTAACCTTTTGCTCACTGCGCAGCGCCGGCTGGTCGGGGTTAAACATCTCCGAGGTGGACTCCACCGCGCTGAAATCGACATCGGCCGAGACTTCCGCCTTGTAGCGGCCACTGCCCAGTACCGGCTGCAGAATATTGTGCACCCGCTGGGTAAACATCCCCTCCATGCGCCGGCTGTAGTCGTACTGCTTGCCGGCCATGCTGAGCTCGGAGTTCTCGCCTTGCTCGGAGAGTAGCTGGCCCTTTTGATCGACCACTGTCACCTGCGACTTGTCCAACTCCGGCACGCTGGTGGCGACCAGGTTAACAATCGCCATCACCTGACTCGACTCCAGGCTGCGCCCCGGATACAGCTCAACCAGCACCGAGGCGGTTGGCTTGCGCTCGTCACGGACGAACACCGAACCCTTGGGAATAGCCAGATGCACCCGCGCCGCCTTGACGTTATTCAGGCTCGAAACTGTCCGGGCCAACTCACCTTCAAGGCTGCGCCGATAACGGGTGGTCTCCATAAACTGGCTGGTACCCAGACCCTGATCCTGGTCGAGCATTTCAAAGCCATGGTTACCGTCGCTCGGCGCGACCCCGGCGGCGGCCAGTTTCAGCCGCGCGCGTGGCAGGTCCTCGGCCTTGACCAGCAAAGCGCCCGAGTTGGGTTCTAGGCTGTAGGCGATATCGGCCGCGGTCAGCGTCTCGATCACCTGATTGGTGTCGAGCCCCGACAAGCTGCCATAGAGCGGCCGGTAGTCCGGCTCCTGCGACCACAGCACCACGGCAAAACCAATGGCCACGCTGGCGGCCAAGCCGACCAGCAAACCGACCTGACGGAGCATGGTCATGCCGGCCAGGTTTTCTAAAAACGTCAGGCCAAACAGCGGCGGCCTGGACTCTGGCGCGCCGCTGGTGACAGGAAGGGTATCGAGGGCTGTGGCCATGACTTAATCTCGCTGTTAAACCGGCATCTGCATGATGTCTTGATAAGCCTGAACCAGTTTATTACGCACCTGGGTCACAGCCTGAAACGAGACGCTGGCTTTTTGCGAAGCAATCATCACATCGGTTAGGTCAATGCCACTTTTACCGACTTCAAAGGCAGTCGCCAATTGGCTGGAGGCCTTCTGGGTATCGTTAACCTTGTTGACCGCCTGCCCAAGCATGTCGGAGAAGCTTGGCGCACCGGCCTCCTGCACACTGGCAGCAGGTTTCGGGCGCGCCATCGCCTCGGTCTGCATGGAGCGCATCTCCAACATCAGGCGATTGAATTCGATACCTTGGCTCATCACATTCCTCCACTGGCCGCGGTTTTTTGACGCTTCGCGGCGCGATGCAGGGAGGATTGCAACAAGAGTGCCAGCTAGTGGCGGTGGGACGAGTTAGTTTCTAAATAGTGGCGCGATAAAATTGCAGACAGCCAAAATCGGCGACCCAGCCAGACCGCCGATAAATTCACCCAAGCACGACGAAACCTCCAAGACTCAGGCTCGCCCGCTCAACCGCCAATTAACTGGCGAACAGATAGGACTCAACGTCCATGCCAGCATCGCGCATCTGCGCAAGCTTGTAGCGCAAGGTCCGCGGGCTGATCCCCAGCCGATCGGCGGCCTCTTTGCGTCGACCACGCTCGGCGCGCAAGGTATCAACAATCAACTGAAACTCGCGGCGGCGCAGGTCTTCACCCAGAGCGCCGTTAGAGACAGCCATACTGCTATCGACCAGCACCCGCTCGGCAAATCCCGGTGCCGCACTCGCCGGCAAGGCAACCAACAGCGGCGGCAGCACCTGCGGACTAATCGCCTGGCCAATCTGAGTGCCCAGGCACAGATCTTGCGGCTGAATCAAACCACCCTGCTGCAGGATCAGCGCACGCTGAATAGCATTGTCCAGCTCACGCACATTCCCCGGCCAGGGGTGCGCAATCAGGCAGGCTTGCGCCGGGGCCGATAAGCGCACCGGGGCATGCTTCATTTTTTTGACGTGCTTGGCCAACAAGCGTTCGGCCAGCGGCAGAATATCGCCCGTGCGCTCACGCAAAGGCCGCCACGCCAAGGGAAATACCGACAAACGATAATACAGGTCTTCACGAAAGCGCCCCGCCGCCACCTCGCCAGCCAGATCGCGGTTACTGGTGGCCAAGACACGAATATCCAGATTGATCGGTTTGCGCGCCCCCACCCGCTCAACTTCACGCTCTTGCAGAACCCTCAACAACTTGGCCTGCAGCCCGAGCGGCATCTCGGAAATTTCATCGAGCAAAATACTGCCACCCTCGGCCAGTTCAAACTTGCCCGGCTGGGCGGCAATCGCCCCCGTGAAGGCGCCCTTCTCATGGCCAAACAGGGTGGCTTCCAACATGTTGTCGGGGATCGCCGCACAGTTGATCGCAATAAAGGGTTTATTGGCCCGTGGCGATTGCTGGTGAATATAGCGCGCCAGCACCTCTTTACCGGTGCCCGACTCGCCGGTAATCAGCACCGTAGACTCGCTTTGCGCCACCCTCGAAGCCAGCTCCAGCAATTGCTGACTGGCCGGCTCGCACGCCACCGGGCCCTCACCTTCAAAACTAGTGACCCGCCCCAAGGCATGCCGGGCCACCAGGTCGAGCAAGGTTTTCGGCTCAAAGGGCTTGACCAGATAATCCGCCGCGCCTTGGCGCATGGCATCCACGGCCCGCTCAACCGCGCCAAAAGCGGTCATAAGCAGCACCGGCAATTGCGGGTAGCGCGCCCGGATCAGGCCGAGCAACTGATGGCCATCCATGCCCGGCATATTCACATCGCTCACCACCAAGCTAAACGACTCTTGCGCCAACGCCTTGAGCGCCGCTTCGGCGCTATCCACTGCACAATAGGCATGTCCACCGAGCATCAGGGTATCGGCCAGCGCCTCACGCAATGCGCGGTCATCCTCAACCAACAGAACTTTAGCAAGCATGACTCTTTACTCCTGTGCCGCAAATTGAGCCGCATGAATCAGCGGTAAAGTCAGGATCGCGCAGGTACCGCGCGCCACCGTTGAACGCAGTTGCAAATTACCCTGATGAGCCCGCGCCACCGCCTGCACCACCGCCAACCCCAGTCCGGTTCCGGTGGTTTTGGTGGTAAAAAACGGCTCCCCCAAACGGGCCAAAATGGCGCTGTCAATACCGCTGCCGTTGTCACTGATACACAGCCGCAGCGAACTGCCACGGCTGTACAGATGCACCTTCAAGCGTGATGCGGGGCCGGCCGCCTGCAGGGCGTTTTCGACCAGATTCATCAGCGCGCCGACCAGGGTGTCGCGGTTACACAACAATTCGCCACTATGACTGTCGCACTGCCAACGTACCGCGCGCTCTTGCACGTGCGCCTCAGCGGCCGAGCGCAAGGCGTCAAACAGATCTTTAGGGGTTAAGCGATCCGGCAGCGGCAATTCGCCCCGAGCGAACACCAGCATGTCGCGGACCTGATGCTCCAGCTCATACAGCCGCTCTTTGAGTCGCCCGGCGAAGCGCTGCTGCTGCTCGGCCGGTAACACCTGCTCGGTTAGGTGGCTGGCGTACAACAAGGCGGCCGATAAAGGCGTGCGAATCTGATGAGCCAAGGAGGCGACCATCCGCCCCAGCGCCGACAGCCGCTCATGACGCGACAGCTGCTCTTGCAAACGCCGGGTTTCGGTCAAGTCGGTGAGCAGAATTAGCTGGCCCGGCTCACCATTTAGCGAGCGGGTCGCCATGGCCAGGCGGCGGCCGTCTTTGAGGGAAATTTCATGGCCGTCGTCTTCGCGCGGGGCAAAGTTGCGCGCAATTACCAAACGCCAGAGCATGCCCACCAAGGGCAAACCCAAGAAGCCGCAGGCGGCCGGATTGGCGTCACGCACCACACCTTGACCATCTAGCACTATCACGCCACCAGGCAGCAGATCGAGCAGGCTTTGCAGGCGCTGGGCGAGACGCTCCTTCTCAGCTAACTCTTGAATGCGCTGCGCACTGACCTGTGCCAGCTGACCATTAAGCTCAGCGACCTGGGTCTCGAGTAAGTTGTAGGAATCGCTGAGTTGCGATGACATCTGATTGAACACGGCAAAGGCCTGTTCGAGGTTCGCGCGGCTAGCCGGTTCAACCGGCGCGGCAACCTGTAAATCAGTGGCAGGGGTCAGACGGGTAACTGGTTTCATAGTTCTCTCTCGCGCAGCGAGCCGTCATAAAACGGTCTAGTGAGAGAGAACTAGCAATACTCATGCCTAAAAAAATAACGTTATTTATCAAGCATATACATAAGCATCAAAGCGAAGCGTCAATCGCCCGGCTGATCCTCATCGTCATCCCGACGATTCATGCCGTACTTACGCATCTTCTCAACCAGGGTGGTACGCCGAATCCGTAAGCGCTCCGCCGCCCGCGCCACCACACCGCCGGCATCATCCAGCGCTTGCTGGATCAACCCCTGCTCAAGGTTGCCCAGATAGTCCTTCAGGTCCAGACCTTCAGGCGGCAGCACCGCAGGTGAATCCAAGCCGGGTAGCCCAGCGTTAATGGCCGCGCGCTCCTGCAGGTCTTCACGCACGCTGACCGCCAACTGCTCGTCTTCATCATCGACATGGCGGAATTTTTTCGGTAACTCCATCACGCCGATCACGCCATAGGGATGCATGATCGCCATGCGCTCAACTAGGTTGGCCAATTCACGGACGTTACCCGGCCAATCATGCTGACAGAGCGACATGATCGCGGCGGAGTTAAAACGAATCGAGCCGCGTTTTTCAAATTCCATACGCGAAATCAGCTCGTTCATCAGCAGTGGAATATCTTCGACCCGCTCACGCATCGGCGCCATCTCGATAGGGAACACGTTCAAGCGATAAAATAGGTCCTCGCGAAAGCTGCCTTCCTCAATCATCTTTTCCAGATTCTTGTGGGTCGCGGTGATGATCCGCACATCAACGCTCTGGGTCTTGTTACTGCCGACTCGCTCAAAGGTGCGCTCTTGCAACACTCGCAGCAATTTGACCTGCATCGGCAAGGGCATGTCGCCAATTTCATCGAGGAACAGCGTGCCGCCATTGGCCATCTCGAAGCGCCCGGCGCGGCTGGTGATAGCGCCAGTAAAAGCACCCTTCTCATGGCCAAACAGCTCACTCTCGAGCAACTCGGCGGGAATGGCGCCGCAGTTAACCGGCACAAAGGGCGCGTCGCGACGCTTGGAGTGATAATGCAGATTGCGCGCGACAACTTCTTTGCCGGTGCCCGACTCACCCAGAATCAACACGCTGGCATCAGTGTCGACCACTTGCTGCATCATCTGCCGCACTTGCTGAATGGCGCGACTGGTACCCACCAGGCTTCGAAACAGATTGGGTTCGCGCTGGCGGCCACGCTCACGCGCCAAATCGTACATCTCGCGATAGACCTGCACCCGGTGCAACGAGTCGAGCAGCTTGTTGTAGCTTGGTGGCATCTCCAAGCTGACCAATACCCGCCGGCGGATCTCTTCCGGCCACTCGGGTGCTACCTGTGCATCGATCAGCACCACGGGCAAAAATTCATCCCAGGCCGCCATGTGCTTAAGCAGCTCCAAGGCGCCGCCCTTCGCCTCAACATCGCCAAGCAGTACGCTTAACACATCCCGGCTAGAAGCCAACCCAGCCACGGCCTCGCGCCAGTCGGCACTGCTGCAGACAAGGTTACTTTCACCCAGAAAGTTCAGAATCACGGCCATCTCATGGCGGCGTTCGCTGTTGTCGTCAATCAGAAGAAGCTTGGTTTCACGCCACATCTTGTTTTATAACTCGACAGCTTGAAGGGAGGCCCGGCAGCAAAGATGTCGACTGCGCCAGCACTTAGCCATTAGTAAAGTCAAAAGCTGCGCAATAGTCAATTTTATGGCGTGATTATTTTGCCTTTCCGATCAATAGCTTAGGCGCATGAACAAATAGGCAAGAAAATAGAGAGAGACTGCATACGAGCGAGGAGGAAAACGCAAAAAATTGACTCTGTAACCAATAACACCGCAGCTCAACCAAACAGTTGATATACCTTGGCGCCCTGCTGAGATTGATTCAATTGAACCAACTCCTTGGCCAAACGTTGCTGCTCTGACTGGCAGACAAACACTAACTCACGATACAAATCGACCAGCTCTTGCATGCGCTGACGCAACTCAGTCTCATCGCGCCCAGCCTCTACCATGGCTTCATCGACCGCTTGGCGACACTGCAAATCAAGAGTACCGATCGCACTCCAATCTTGCGTGGCCAGCGCCTCACGTAGCGCCGAGCCAGTGGTTTCGAGAAGCTGAACTGCTGGACTCATAACATCGCTCCTCTTAATACAGGGCCAGACTTAAGCAATTGCATCCCAACTACTTTTAATATCACGAAGCATGCCAGTGACTTCATCCAAGATTGCAACGCTGTCTTTCCTATTTGCCTCAAGCAACCGCGACCCCATGTACTCATAAAGACGGTCCAAATTGCTGGCGACCTCACCACCTTGAGCAAGATCAAGTCCGTCACGCAAACCACCGACAATGGATATCGCATGACCAATCAGCTCGCCCTTAAGGCCAAGTTGGCCTCGCTCCATTGCACCGCGAGCTTGCGCCAGCTTAGACAAACCACCTTCCATCAGCATCTGAATCAATCGATGCGGACTAGCCTCAGCAACTAGGGAACGAATACTGACTGAGTGATACTGCTTTAGGGCGGCCGCTGCGTTCATGGTATTTTCTCGCCTAGTGATTGCTGCTTAAACAGGCTATCGGCTTTTCGGCAAAAAACTTTAAGCTAAATTTAGGCAGTGGGTGCGGAGTCGACTGACGGCTCAATGGCATCCCAAGCGTGCTTGATCTTCAGCAACAAAGCTTCAACTTCATCTAATGGGCGAGGTGAATTATCCATCGCGACATGTGACAGCTGGCGGGTCATGTAATCGTAAAGTGCATCGAGGTTACTGGCGATCTCCCCCCCTTGCTGCCTGTCTAAACTGGCTTGCAAGACGCCCAAGATAGTCATGGTAGAGCCGACAGCTGCACCGCGAGCATCGATATTACCTTGCAGCAGCGCAGCACGAGCGTCAGCAAGCCGCTCAAGAGCGCTTTGCAGTAGAAACTGAACGGCCTGATAGGGAGACAGTTGATCGGTTATTTCAGGGGTAAACTCAGTGCTAGACATGCCTTAAAAATCCTAATTATTATTTTTCACAAACCCTGGCAAGCTGGCCAACTGACTGGTCAACGCCTCACTGGTTTTCCTGAGCTGACCAACCAATTGGTCCATCGCATTATATTGTTTGTAAAGCCGATCTTGCACTTGGCTAATACGCAAATCGAGCGCTTCGCGCTGCTTTGTGATGCCGCTCAGGGTCGTCTGCAAACCTTTCTGTCGCTGATCGAGCAAACCACCCGAGCTATTGAAAGGTTTCACAGCCTCTGAAAGTCGCCCCATAAGCCCTTTATCGCCCGTCAAATAGCCTGCGACCTTATCAAAGTTCTTATCCAAGGCAGCATCCAGCTTCACTGTATCGACACCCAACTTGCCATCCTTTTGAGTGGTAATTCCTAGCTCACTCAGGGTGCGCAACCCTTCAGCCCCACCCGCGGTGGTCAACTCCTTACGCAGATTTGCCTGAAGATTACGAATCGAACTATCACCCAGCAAAGGACCTACAAGAGGCTGCTTATCTTCCCCTACTTTAATAACTGAGGTCAGCTGGCTCGTAGTGTCAATCAGTTTGTTATAAGCATCGACAAACTTCTGCAGATTGGCTCGCACACTACTTTTATCCTGACTAATGCTGATGTCAACAGTTTTACCTGCCGCAATGTCGGTCGCAGACTGCGCACTCACCAAGCTAATGGTGACGCCGCTGATGACGTCGTCGATGATGTTAGTGGGCTTCACGACCGACAGGCCGTCAACACTGAACTTGGCCGACTGGGCTGTATTAATAATACCAGCAGCACCGGTTAGAGAATCAGGAGCAGCAGTGGTTACCAACGGATCGAAAGCCAATGCCGTTAGTGCTGCGGAACCGTTAGTCGTACCATTCTCAACCGCACTAACACTTATGTCATTACCCGCGCCGGTATTGCTCGAACTAAGTACCAATCGCGCGCCTGATGCATCCGAAATAATACTGGCGCTAATGCCCTTGGCTAACCCGGCAGTATTAATTGCATCTCGAATATCAGTCAGCTGATTTTTACCCGCCTCAACAGTAATATTAAGACTATTGGATCCCGCAGATACAGTCAGCACACCGCTATTGAAAGTATCCCCAGCCGTTGTCGCCTTCAAGGCAACTTTGCTGCCGGCTGCCAACTGCTCTACCTGAAGGTTGAAACGGCCAACCGGCAAATTACCACTGGCAGTCGCCGTGAAAACCGTAGGTGCCGAAGAAGACACCAACTGCTTATTAAATGCCGAAGCGGTATTAAGCGTGCTCAGTGTAGTGCCCAAGCTTTCAAGGGCCGAACGCAGAGAACCAAGGCCGGAGAGCTGCGCAGAACTCGCCTTATCCAAGCGGTCCAACTGTGCCTGCTTGGGCGCACGCTCAGCCGCGACAGTAGCTTTGACAATAGAGTCAATGTCTACCCCAGAACCTATGCCAGTAATGCCGGCCATTTTTCACCTCGTCAAAACAATGACTGTTTACACCTTATGAGCATAAACAATCAAAAGCCGTGCCAGCGTTATACGCCTCAGGCTTCAGCCTTAAACAACAGGCTGCGAGCATCGGATAGATTTTCCGCTAGCTGCAAGGCTTCCTCGGATGGAATCTGCCTAATCACATCACCAGAAGTCGCATCGGTTACCTTTACCACCACCTGCCCACTGCCATCATCAACGCTGAAGTTAAGATCGCGACTCACGGACTGAGCAAAAGCTTGCAGTGTTACCACCGCATCCTCCACCTGAGCCCTAACAGCTTCCTTGGGTGGCTGTACTGAAGCCTCATCAGCTACACGTTTTTCAGCCTTATCCAGCGCAGACGGCTGCCTGAATGTTGATACAACATCCGGGGCAGCCTTCTTGTGTGTTGAGCCAACGTCCATAATATCCTCCTGGTCATTAGCGTGAAGAAGGGGCAAGCCCCTTCTTCCTTACTTTAGCGCACCACGTTTATTGGAGCAGGCTAAGTACCGCCTGCGGCAACTGGTTGGCCTGAGCCAAAATCGCGGTACCGGCCTGTTGCAGGATCTGATTCTTGGTCAGCTCTGAGGTTTCTTGAGCAAAGTCAGTATCGCGAATCCGGCTACGGGCTGCCGAGGCGTTTTCAGAAATATTTTGCAGGTTGGAAATCGTGTTATCGAACCGATTTTGCACCGCACCCAAAGCCGCTCGCTGGGTGTCAATGGTACTTAGCGACTGATCGATAACCAAGACCGCTTTTTGCGCACCTTCGGCTGTGGTGATATCCAGCGAATTAACATCCGAACTGGTTGCAGCGGTTGCACCTGTTACCGCGCCGCCATTTGTTACCCCGGTTGCGCCAGTTAGGGTAAAGGTAATGCTGGTCAAATTATTGGCTTGAGGCGTGGCGTCGTTATACTGCGAAACCACATTAGTTGCGGCACTGCCATAAGCAAACACACCGGTATTACTGTCGTTGACTGCCTTAACCGCAGACTCCTGTATAGACGCGGCAGTCGCGCCCGAGGCGATATCAAACTTAACAGTGGTGGTGCCACCAGCAGTACCGGTGGTCACGATGGCAACCGAGACACTACCCGAAGCGGTGGCGCTGCCGGTGAATGCTGTAGCGGTCTGGGTGAAAAAACCACCTTTCAAGGTTGTCGAACCTGCATCCTGCAGCGAAACACTGATTGTCTCACTCGCCGCCGCACCCACTTGGAAAGCCGCAGTACCAAAGCTGCCATCGAGCAATTTCTTGCCGCCGAAGCTGGTGGTATTACTGATACGATCCAATTCGTTTTTCAGCTGAGTGACTTCTTGATTCAAAGCCTTACGTTCACTAGCGCCATTACTGCCGTTAGCCGACTGGAGTGACAGGTCGCGCATACGCTGCAAAATATTGGTGGACTGTTGTAGAGCACCTTCAGCCGTTTGCGCCAGTGAAATACCATCGTTGGC
>JAURXE010000077.1 GCA_030654635.1 Pseudomonas sp. | reverse complement strand
CGTCGCCCAGGCGACATGCCGCGAGCGCGCGAGCTGCGCATCATGGGCAAGGGAGGAAGATGAAGACACGTTTGTCATATAACTGCGCCGTGACATGACGCACCCGAAACGTATCGAATATTGCACAAAGCAGTGAAGTTGTAATTCTGATCGGCGCTCATCATCGAAAATTGCAACTCAGTTATGGCCAAAAAACAAACCTTAAAGATGCCAACCTGATTATCTGAGCGAATGTCGGAATCGAGTAGGCGACAGCAACTTTCTAGCGATCTTTAATACTGAAGAGGCCGCCAGCAGACTTCACGACATAAGTGTTTGCCAAAAGTCGTCGCTGCTAGTGCCAAGCTAAACCATCGCTGCGCCAGTATCGCAAACGCTGACACGTCGCGACCAAGCTGGTGGCACACAAGAAAAGTGTAAGGCTGTAGAAGTTTTAACACGCACCCTGAACAGGGTGGGCACTGAGCTCGGCTTTAGGATACCGCCAAGCTCAGTTATTGCAGCTACGCGAAAGATTATTCCGCTTTATTGGTGGCTTCTTTGATCAGGGTTTGCAGTTCACCCTTATCAAACATCTCCACCATGATGTCGCTGCCGCCTACCAATTCGCCGCCTACCCACAGTTGTGGGAAGGTTGGCCAGTTGGCGTACTTCGGCAAGTTAGCGCGAATTTCTGGGTTTTGCAGAATATCGACGTAGGCAAACTTCTCACCGCAAGCCATTACCACCTGGGTGGCTTTAGCCGAAAAACCACACTGCGGGGCGTTTGGCGAGCCCTTCATGTACAACAACACAGTGTTGTTATTGATCTGTTCTTTGATGGTTTCAATGATATCCACGGGGCACCTCAACAGGACGTTTAACGCTCTGGCCGGCCCTTCGCCGGCACACTGCGGCAATTGTATCGTAAACCCGAGTACCGCGCTCGGGCTCTACGATCAGCTGCGCAGCGGCGCAGATTGCGCGAGTATTTTAGGCTGCCACCACTTCAACCGGCAAACCATTCAACGCGGCATTGCCCGACACCGCATCCAGGGCCCGCTCATCAGTCAGGTCATTGACGCTGGCGCCCGCCAGCGCACCGGCAATGGCCAACTGCACCCCTGCCCGCCCATGTCCCCAGCCATGGGGCAAACTGACCACGCCGGGCATCATGTCGGTACTCACGGCGACTTCCACCTCAATCATCCCAACCCGCGAGCTGATCCGCACACGCTGGCCATCGGTCAGATCGCGCGCCGCCAAGTCGTCTGGATGCATCAACAGCTGATGACGCGGCTTGCCTTTCACCAGACGGTGGTAGTTGTGCATCCAGGAGTTATTGCTGCGCACATGCCGGCGACCAATTAGCAGCAATTGCCGAGCATCGCCAGGCGCCTGCGCGGCGAAGCGCTGCAGATCATCCATTAGCAGTTGCGGGGCGGCCTGGACCGCCTTGCTCGGCGTCTTTATGCGCCCGAGCAAATTCGCCTTGAGCCCACCCAGATCCAGCCCATGGGGGTGTTCGCGCAACGCGGCCAAGGACAACTTGTGCGCCGTATTATCGCCATAGGGACCAAAACGCAGGCCCATATCGATCATTTGCTCGGGCGCCATAGTCGGCTTTAACTGCGCGCCAGTCTGGGCGGCAAAGGCCTTGGCCAACTCGACAAAAATCTCCCAGTCGTGCAACGCACCCTCGGGTTTGGCCAGCACAGCCTCGTTGAAACGGGTGACATTACGTACCGCAAAGGCATTGAAAGTGGTGTCGTAATGATCGTGTTCCAGCGGTGCGGTTGGCGGCAGAATCAGATCGGCGTAACGGGTGGTTTCATTGATATAAAAATCGATGCTGACCATAAATTCCAAGCCGTCCAAGGCCCGATCAAGCTGGCGGCCATTGGGGGTGGAGAGCACCGGATTGCCGGCCACAGTCACCAAGGCACGCACTTTCCCATCCCCCGGCGTGAGCATCTCTTCGGCCAGCGCCGCCACCGGCAGCTCGCCGCCGTACTCGGGCAAGCTCGACACACGGCTCTGCCAGCGATTGAAATGCCCGCCCGAGGTGGCCGCCACCAGATCGACCGCCGGCTCAGTGCAGAGCACACCGCCAACCCTATCGAGGTTGCCAGTCACCAGATTGATCAGCTGCACCAGCCACTGGCAGAGCGTGCCGAAAGCCTGGGTGGAAACCCCCATGCGGCCATAGCACACCGCCTTGTCGGCTGCGGCAAAGTCGCGGGCCAGTTGACGAATAGTTTCTGCCGGCACACCGCAACGAGCGCTCATGGCCTCGGCAGTAAAACCTGCTATGGCGCTGCGCACCTGCTCCAGCCCCTCGATAGGTAAATGACTGGCGCGGGTCAGGCCTTCTTCCAGCAGGGTATTGAGCAAGCCGGTCAACAAGGCGGCGTCTTGGCCTGGGCGAATAAACAGATGTTGATCGGCAATCGCCGCCGTTTCGCTGCGCCGCGGATCGACCACCACCAGCTTGCCGCCACGGGCCTGAATCGCCTTCAGGCGCTTCTCCACGTCCGGCACCGTCATGATGCTGCCGTTGGAGGCCAGCGGGTTACCGCCGAGAATCAACATAAAGTCGCTGTGGTCGATGTCCGGAATCGGGATCAGAAAACCATGGCCGTACATCAGGTAACTGGTCAGGTGATGGGGCAGCTGATCGACCGAGGTGGCCGAAAACCGATTGCGGGTTTTCAGCAGGCCGAGAAAATAGTTGCTGTGAGTCATCAGCCCATAGTTGTGCACGCTGGGATTACCCTGATAGATAGCCACGGCGTTTTGCCCATGCGCAGCCTGAATTGCCCCGAGACGCTCGGCGACCAAGGCAAAGGCGGCCTCCCAGGCAATCGGCTGCCAATCATTGCCAATCCGGCGCATCGGTTGGCGCACGCGATCGGGGTCATTTTGGATATCTTGCAGCGCCACGGCTTTCGGGCAGATATGCCCGCGACTAAAGCTGTCCTCAGCATCGCCCTTGATCGACAGAATCTGTGTGCTGCCGTCAGCCTCGGTCTGTGTGGCGATGGTTAAACCACAAATCGCTTCACACAGATGACAGGCGCGGTGATGGAGGGTTTTGCTCATGGCGGGCCTCATAATATTGTTCTAGCCGACCGGTCGGGTCGGCGCCTCGGTTCACTATGGCGATTGCCGGGCAAGCACGCCACCAGGCTTAGCCACATGAATCAGGCATCATCAGGGCCAGCTTATTTAGCCGTTTTGCTAGCGCCATTTGTAGCGGCAATTTGCACCGATGCGTAACTTCCTTATAAGATCGCGCCCTTCCCTATTCGCCGCACTGTGCGGCCCGCGCCGCTGGCTCCCGTGGTTTTCTTGGTGAAAACCTAGTTTTTGGCGCCAGCGAGCTGTAGTAATTAAGGTAGTTAATGATGAGCGCAAGGCACTTTCTCTCGCTGCTGGACTGTACCCCCGCAGAGTTGAGCAGCCTGATTCGCCGTGGTATCGAACTGAAAGCCCTGCGTAACCGTGGCGTATTGTTCGAGCCGTTGAAAAACCGCGTGCTCGGGATGATTTTCGAAAATGCCTCGTCCCGCACCCGCTTGTCGTTTGAAGCCGGGATGATCCAACTGGGCGGCCAGGCGATTTTTCTCTCGCCGCGCGACACCCAGTTGGGCCGTGGCGAGCCAATCAGCGACGCCGCCATCGTCATGTCGAGCATGCTCGATGCGGTGATGATCCGCACCTTCGCCCACAGCACCCTGACCGAGTTTGCCGCCAATTCGCGGGTACCGGTGATCAACGGGCTATCCGACGACCTGCACCCCTGCCAGCTGCTGGCCGACATGCAAACCTTCTTTGAACAGCGCGGCAGCATCCAGGGTAAAACCGTGGCCTGGATTGGCGACGGCAACAATATGTGCAACAGCTATATCGAAGCCGCCCTACAGTTCGACTTCCAGTTACGCGTCGCCTGTCCCGAAGGTTACGAGCCGGACCCGCGCTTTCTGGCCATGGCCGGTGAGCGGGTGCAGGTGCTGCGCGATCCACGCCAAGCAGTGGCCGGCGCCCATCTGGTGAGCACCGACGTCTGGACCTCAATGGGCCAGGAAGAGGAAACCGCCAAGCGCCTGCAACTCTTCGCACCCTACCAAGTGACCCGCGAGTTGCTCGACTTGGCCGCCAGCGACGTACTCTTTATGCACTGCCTGCCTGCCCACCGCGGCGAAGAAATCAGCCTGGACCTGCTCGACGACCCACGCTCGGTCGCCTGGGATCAAGCCGAGAACCGCTTGCACGCGCAAAAAGCCTTGCTCGAACTGCTGGTTGAACCGGCTTATCACCACGCATGAGCCACCCTCTGCTGTTAGCCCTGCGTAATCTCAGTTGTGGTTATCGTGGGCAACGGGTGGTCAGCGAGCTCAATCTGCACCTGAATGCCGGCGATATCGGCTGTTTGCTCGGCCCCTCTGGCTGCGGCAAGACCACCACGTTGCGAGCGATTGCCGGCTTCGAGGCGGTGCAGCAGGGTGAAATCAGCCTGGCCGGCCAAGTCATCTCGCGCCCAGGTTTCACCCTGGCCCCGGAGAAGCGCCGGATTGGCATGGTCTTTCAAGACTACGCACTGTTCCCGCACCTGACGGTGGCGCAGAACGTCGCCTTTGGCATCCGCCAGCACCCGCAACGTCAGCAGCTCACCGGCGAGTTATTGGAGCTGGTCAAACTCGACCTGCTCGGCCAGCGCTATCCCCACGAGCTGTCTGGGGGTCAACAGCAGCGCGTCGCCCTGGCCCGCGCCTTGGCGCCAGAGCCGCAACTGCTGCTGCTCGATGAACCGTTTTCCAACCTCGATGGCGAGCTGCGCCGCAAGCTCAGCCAAGAGGTGCGCGAGATCCTCAAACTGCGCGGCACCAGCGCTATCCTGGTCACCCACGACCAGCAAGAAGCCTTTGCCGTCAGCGATCACGTCGGGGTGTTTAACCAGGGCCGTCTGCAGCAGTGGGACACACCGTTCAACCTCTATCACGAGCCGCTCACCCCCTTTGTGGCCAGCTTTATTGGTCAGGGGTATTTCATCCGCGGCCAGCTGCTCTCCCCCGACACTGTGCAGACCGAACTTGGGGTGATTCGCGGCAACCGCGCCTATCTCTGGCCCAACGGCAGTGCGGTGGATGTGCTGCTGCGCCCCGACGATATTATTTACGACCCAGAAAGCCCGCTGCAGGCGCGGATTGTGGCCAAGACCTTTCTCGGCGCCGCCACCCTGTATCGCCTGCAACTGGCCAGCGGCTGCCTGCTGGAATCGATTCTGCCCAGCCATGTCGACTTGGAAACCGGGCAGAACCTCGGCATTCGGATTGCCGCCGATCATTTGGTGGTGTTTCAAGCCCCACTCTAAACGGCCTGATAAACCTCCGTGCCAGCTGGTGCATGCCGCACCGCGTATATGCACCAGCAGCACGCAACGGCGCCCATGCGGTGCGCGAGCCGTCATAAAAAACCCTTAAAACTGCCACAAAACCAAATATAACCGTTATAAAACAATCAGTTACAAAACTGGCACGCAATCTGCTGTTACAAGCCCCGGTCAGCACAACGGCGTGTCTGCCAAACCGACAATGACGTCATGGAACCCGGCTTTGCTTAAAAGCCCAGGGAGCCGTGACGTTTTTTTTGCCTTTTTGGTCCCAAGGAAACATGCCATGCGCCCAGTTAAACTGTCCTTGCTTTGCCTAGCCATCAGCAGCGCCACCCTCAGCCACAACGCTAACGCCGAAGAAAACTTCAGCAATATCTTCACCCAAGGCACGCCGATTCTCGACGCCCGTTATCGCTATGAGTACGTCGATCAAAATGCTGCCAAAGGCAAAGCCGCACTCGACCACGCCAACGCGCAAACCCTGCGCACCCGCTTAGGCTTTCAGACTGGCAAGTGGTACGGCCTGTCGTCTCTGGTTGAGGCCGACAACGTCAGCCGGATTGGCGATGAGTCTTACAACTCGACCCGTAACGGTCAGACCCAGTTCTCCGCCGTGCCCGACCCAGATGGCACTGAAATCAACCAGGCCCTGCTGCGTTATGACCATAAATACGGCAGCGCGGT
>JAURXE010000061.1 GCA_030654635.1 Pseudomonas sp. | reverse complement strand
TGCGCATCGACCAGGCCGATAGCGCCAGCAACAACACCGCCTTGCTGAGTTACGCACTGAACTTTGGTGCCTTTATCGAGGGTTCCGACAACAGCATGTTGTATGCCTGGAAAGGCCTGATGGGCGGCTACCCAGGTCTGTTCGCGCTGGTGCCCTACCGGGAGAAACTGGCCGAATACACCCGCTTGGAAAACCGCGACTTGTGGGAATACCGGCTGAATCTGAGCCCAGAAGAAACCGGACGGATGATCGAGCATGTCTGGGAGCTCAAGCAGATCCGTTTCGACTATTTCTTCTTCGACGAAAACTGCTCCTACCGCCTGCTGGAACTGCTGCAAGTGGCGCGCCCTGGCTTGCAATTAACCGAAGACTTCCAGCTGACCGCCATTCCCACCGACACCGTCAAGGCCGTCAACGACGCGGGACTGGTCAAGAAAATCGACTACCGCCCCTCCCGCGAACGGGAACTGCAGAGCCGCGCCGCGCCCCTGAGCAGCGCCGAGCAAGAGCAACTGCTGCAGCTGGCCGCTGGGAGCGAGCAACTCGATCAGGCCGCTTTTAAAGCCCTGCCCCGCGAACGCCAAGCGCTGGTGCAGGACGGCGCCTTTCGCCTGCTGCGCTACCAGGCCAACGGCCAAGAACGCGACGGCGCCACCGCCCAGCGCAGCTTTGAGTTACTCCAAGCCATCAGCCGTAACCCGCCACCGCCGCTGCAAATCGAACGGCCCGGTCGCCCGGAAGATGGCCACGATTCGCGCACCTGGCAACTGGGCGCCGGCAGCCGGGGTGATCGGGCTTTTGCTGAGTACGGCCTGCGCATGGCCTATCACGACCTGGAGGACAACCTCTATGGCTTCCCGCTCGGCGCGCAGATCGAAATCCTTAATCTTAAGCTGCGCCAATACCAGGGCAACGACTGGCAACTGCAGCAACTCGACCTGGCCAGCATCCGCTCGCTAACCCCACGCAATCAGTTGCTGCAACCGCTGTCCTGGCAAGTACGCGGCGGCCTCGAACGGGTGCCTGGCACCAGCGACCAAGATGGCGAGGAAACTCTGGTCAGCCATATCAGTGGCGGCGCCGGCGGTACTTGGCAACTGAGCGATGAACTGATGGCCTTCAGCCTGGGCACCGGCCGCCTCGAACACAACCATGACTTCGCCCCAGCCGTTGCCCCGGCGCTGGGCTTTGATACTGGCCTGCTGTGGCGCAACCCGCTCGGCAACCTTCGCCTGGAGGCCGCCGGCGACTACTTCGCCAACGGCGAAATCCGCCGCTGCCTTAGCCTCAATCAACAATGGGAAGTCAGCCAAAACCTCGGCTTGCGCCTGAGCGCCGAGCGTCAGTTCAGCCACCAGAGCGCGCCGGAGAACGAAGTGATGCTGGAGTTGAAGTGGTACCAGTATTGAGTGGGGAGTGGGGAGTTAGCCCGGTGTTAGCCCACCCCACAAACACAAAAGGCCCGCATCGCTGCGGGCCTTTTGCTTTTAACTGGTGCCGGAGATAGGAATCGAACCTACGACCTTCGCGTTACGAGTGCGCTGCTCTACCGACTGAGCTACACCGGCACATCTGCGAGATAGTTTTAACAAGTGCCACAGGCCTTAGGCAAGCTGAAAACCGCGCCCATCGGCAAAACACCCCCCAAACAGACTGTCGAGTAGCGCACTCAGCCGCGACGAATCAACCAGATGCCCGCCACTATCAACAGCAAACCACCCACCTTGCCCACGCTGACGGGCGCTTCACGAAAACCGGCCCAGCCGAAGTGATCCAGCGTCAGTGCCATACCCAGCTGCCCGGCCAACACCAAGCTCATAAACAGCAGCGCGCCAATTTTTGGCCCGGCAAAGGCGGCGACGGTGATAAAGAACGCGCCCAACAGGCCGCCGCTCCAGTGCCACCAGGTCAGGCCTTTCAGCGCATTCAGACTGGGCGCCTCGCGCTGGGCAAGCACCAGCAGCAATAAGGCCAGCGAGCCGACCAAAAAAGAAATCAACGCCGCTGCCAGCACGCTGGAGACCTGCTTGGCCAACTGACCATTGATCCCCGCCTGCAAGGGCAAAAACGCCCCGGCAATAAAGGGCAAACAGAGCAACCACCAGACGGATGCGGGCATGACACTCTCCAAACAATAAGGCAGCACCAGTCTATCCGAACCGCGCGGCCTTTAAGGTGATGGGTAGCGCTGCACTCAAGCACAGCCTACGAACTGACGGCTATTGACGCCATAAAAGCAAACGGAGCCCGAGGGCTCCGTTTGGTTGTTGCGCAGGCGCCTGTTACGCCAATTTCTTGTGCCGTACCCGGTGTGGCTGGGAGGCGGCGTCGCCGAGGCGTTTTTTGCGATCGGCTTCGTACTCGGTGTAGTTGCCTTCGAAGAACACCGCTTGCGAGTCATCTTCATAAGCGAGGATGTGCGTCGCTACACGATCCAGGAACCAACGATCGTGAGAGATCACAATCGCGGCGCCAGGGAAGTCCAGCAGGGCTTCTTCCAGCGAGCGCAGGGTTTCCACGTCGAGGTCGTTAGACGGTTCGTCCAGCAGCAGCACGTTGGCGCCCTCTTTCAGGGTCAGGGCCAGGTGCAGACGGCCGCGTTCACCACCAGAGAGGTCCTTAACGAACTTCTGCTGGTCACCGCCTTTGAAGTTGAAACGGCCAACATAGGTGCGCGACGGAATCTCGTAGTTGCCGATACGAATCTGGTCGGAGCCGTCGGAGACCATTTCCCACACGGTCTTTTTACCGTCTAGGTCTTCGCGGCTCTGATCGACGCAGGCTAGTTGCACGGTTTCGCCAACTTCGATGCTGCCCGAATCCGGCGTTTCCTTGCCCATCAGCATGCGGAACAGGGTGGATTTACCCGCGCCGTTACCGCCGATCACGCCAACGATGGCGCCCTTGGGCATGCTGAACGACAGGTTGTCGATCAAGCTGCGATCGCCATAGCCTTTGCAGACGTTTTTGAACTCGATGACCTTGTCGCCCAAGCGCGGACCAGCCGGGATGTAGATCTCGTTAGTTTCGCTGCGTTTCTGGAACTCTTGCGACTGCATCTCTTCGAAGCGCTGCAAACGCGCCTTAGATTTCGACTGACGGGCCTTGGCGCCTTGGCGCACCCACTCCAACTCGTCCTTCATGGCTTTTTCGTGGGCCGACTGCTGCTTGGACTCTTGCGCCAAACGCGCCGACTTGGCATCTAGCCAGCCGGAGTAGTTGCCCTCGTAAGGAATACCGGCGCCGCGGTCCAGCTCGAGAATCCAACCAGCGACGTTATCCAGGAAGTATCTATCGTGGGTGATAGCCACCACGGTGCCGGGGAAGTCGTGCAGGAAGTGCTCCAGCCAGGCCACCGAATCGGCGTCCAAGTGGTTGGTGGGTTCGTCCAGCAGCAGCATGTCGGGAGCCGACAGCAACAGGCGGCACAGGGCGACCCGACGTTTTTCACCGCCGGACAGCACGCCAATCTTGGCATCCCAGGCCGGCTGACGCAGGGCGTCGGCGGCCACTTCCAGCTGACGGTCGAGGTTGTGGCCTTCGCCCGCTTGCAGAATGGCTTCCAGCTTGCCTTGCTCGGCGGCCAGCGCATCAAAATCCGCATCCGGTTCGGCGTAGGCGGCGTAAACCTGATCCAAG
>JAURXE010000060.1 GCA_030654635.1 Pseudomonas sp. | reverse complement strand
GGCTCCGGCCTGTGTGGCGCACTGAACTCAACCACCTTTAAGGAGGCGCGGCAGCCAGCGCTTTACAGTTAAGCCGAGCTGTCCAGAAGCTATGGGACGTTTAACCACCCACGTATTGGACGCCGCCCACGGCTGCCCGGGCAGTGCGATTAAAGTCGAACTGTATCGGGTTGAGGGCGAGCAACTGACCCTGATCAATCGCGTACTGACCAACCATGACGGCCGCTGCGATGCGCCAGTGCTGCAGGGCGATGACTACACAAGTGGCGTCTACCAATTGCAGTTTCACGCCGGCGATTACTACCGCGCCCGCGGCGTTGAGTTGCCGGAACCGGCTTTTCTCGATGTGGTGGTGCTGCGTTTTGGCATCAACGCCGAGCAGGAGCATTACCACGTGCCCTTGCTGATTTCCCCTTACAGTTATTCCACCTACCGCGGCAGCTAATACCGCGCAGCTACCCCTTCCTTTGGAAAGCGTTTTGCCCGTGCACACTACGGGCTTTTTTTTGCCTGGGATTTGCTGGGTAGGGCGTGGTTGAACCCGTTTTGTAGGATGGGCTAAAGCCCACCCTAGGTTTTGCGCTCAACGACTCAACAGTGCCGCCATGGCCGCGCCGGCAAATAGCGTGGCGCCGGCGCGGTTGAACCAGACCTGGCCTTTACCCGAGCCCAGGTAGCCGGCTGCTCCTTGAGCGCTGAGGCCGTAGAAGAGTTTGCAGCCGAGATCGAGAACCAGCCAGGTGGCGATCAACAGCAGTAGCTGCGGCAATAGCGGCCGTTCGCTGCTGATAAATTGCGGCAAGAAAGCCGCGAAAAACAGAATGTCCTTGGGGTTGCTGGCACCCAGGCCGAAGGCTTGCCAGAACATGGCGCGCCAGCTCGGGTTGCTTGGCGCTGGCGCGCGAGTGCTGGGCTTGATCGCTTGACGGGATGCCGCCCAGCTTTGTCCGGCCAGGTACAACAGGTAGAGCGCGCCGCAGACCTTCAGCGTATTGAACAGCTGTTCGCTGGCCAGCAGAAGAGCGCCCAGCCCGAGGGCCGAGGCGCTTAGCAGGCAGAGCGAGGCGCTGACCCCGCCGAGAAAGGCCGGTAATGAACGACGCAGTCCATGGTTAAGGCTGTTGCTGACCATCAGCAATGACAGTGGCCCGGGAATCAGAATCACGAGCAGCGCGGCGCTGCTGAACAGCAGCCAGGTTTCCAGACTCATTTAGCAGGGCTCCAGATGCGTAAAAGCCCCAGCGCCGGGGCGCTGAGGCTTGATTTGCTGCGTTAGAACTTAGAGGAAGATGAACTTGGCAATGCAGATCGCAGCCAGTACGTAGAGGCTGGCCGAGACTTCTTTGTATTTTCCGGTACCGAGTTTGATGACCACGAAGGTAATAAAGCCCAGTGCCAAACCATCGGTGACCGAGAAGGTCAGCGGCATCATGATGGCGGTGATGATGGCCGGGATGGTGTTGGTGTGGTCGTGCCAGTCGATATGCGCCATGCCGCTCATCATCAGCATGGCCACATAGATCAGCGCGCCGGCGGTGGCGTAGGCGGGGATCATGCCGGCCAGTGGGGCGAAGAACATCGCCGCCAGAAACAATACGCCGATGGTTACCGCCGTTAGCCCGGTGCGGCCGCCAGCGGCAACGCCTGCGGCACTTTCTACATAGCTGGTCACAGGTGGGCAGCCAAACAGTGCGCCCACAGTGCTGGCGGTGCTGTCGGCTTTCATGGCTTTGCTGAGGTTGTGAATATGGCCGTCGGCGTCAACCAGGTGAGCCCGTTGCGCTACGCCCATCAGGGTGCCCGCAGTGTCAAACATGTGCACAAACAAGAAGGCCATGATCACGCTGATCATGCCGACGTTAAGTGCGCCGCTGACATCCATGGCCAAGAAGGTTGGCGCTACGCTTGGTGGCATCGAGAACACACCGTGGTACTCGACCAGACCCAGACCCCAGCCCGCGAGGGTGACAGTCAGGATGCTGATAAGGATGCCGCCGAATACGCGGTGGTGTTCGAGGATGGCGATCATTAAAAAGCAGATGGCGGCCAGTAGCGCCGGTGCCGAAGTCATGTCGCCCAAGTGGATCAGGGTGGCAGGGCTGGCAACCACGATGCCGGCTTCTTTCAAACCGATCAGGCCAAGGAACAGACCGACCCCGGCGCCCATGGAAAAGCGCAGGCTCGGTGGAATGCTGTTGAGCAGCCATTCACGCACCTTGGTGAAGGTCAGAATCATAAACAGCAGACCGGAGAGGAACACCGCACCCAGGGCGACTTCCCAGCTGTAACCCATGGTGCCAACCACGGTGTAGCTAAAAAATGCATTCAAACCCATGCCCGGTGCCAGGCCCACCGGCCAGTTGGCATACAGGCCCATCAGGAAACAGCCGAAGGCGGCGGCCAAACAGGTGCCCACAAAGGCGGCGCCATGGTCCATGCCGGCGGCGACCATGATGTTGGGGTTAACGAAAATGATGTAAGCCATGGTGATAAAGGTCGTCAGGCCGGCAGCCAGTTCGATCTTTACCGTGGTCCGGTGCTCGCTCAGCTTGAACAGTCGTTCCAGCAGACCGGTGGCCGGTGGGCTTGCGGCGTAGGGGGCGCTTGTTGGTTTGCTACTTTCCACTGCGTGGTACTCCTCATTACTTTTATTTTTAGTCACTGAGCGCTGCCAATGTTGCTGGGGCGGCGCTCTGAGGCAAGGCATGAGTGAGCGCTTTGCGGACTACTTTCTGACTTAAAGGTCAAAAAAACTCACTGAGTCGATTATCGGGTTGTATACAAAAAAAGCAATTAATGTTTTTTAATTTGTCGCAATTTTTTTAAGCGTGCTGAGGGTGATGAAACTACAGTTGTACAGGCAGATTTTGAACAGATTCTTGCAGATAATAGCCATATAAAACAAATAGATAGATATTTGTTTGGGCTGTATTTAGCGCGCCCATGGCTAGGTTTCTTGCTGTCCGCGGCGTTTTTTGGCGATTAAAAACTGCCGCTAGTTACAATTTATTTGCTGGCGCTGTGCAGTGTTAGCCCTAGAGATGAGTGGGCGGTGGCAGCGAAGTTGGCGGCGGTGCGCTGCTGGTTGTGCGGCGGGGCAACGCTGGCGTTGCGGGTGGCGTGTGTGCTTGGGCTTGGTTGTGTACAATGCGTCAGTCTTTTTACCCTCTGCATTTGCGCTTTTTTTGTCCGTAACTCGGCGCATGATCGTAGAGTCTGGTTTCGCCGTCCTCTTTGATACGAGCCCGCATGAACGAATCATTACAGCCGCTTAAGAAGCAACCGCGCGCCGGCAAAAATATCCGCAGCGGTACGCAAGACGATGTGGTCTACGCGCATATTTTTGATGCCATTCTCGAACAGCGTCTGGCCCCCGGCACCAAGCTGAGCGAAGAGGCCCTGGGCGAGATCTTCGGCGTGAGCCGCACCATTATTCGTCGCGCGCTGTCGCGTCTGGCCCATGAAGGTGTGGTGCTGTTGCGGCCGAACCGCGGCGGCGTGGTGGCCAGCCCCAGCGTCGAGGAAGCGCGGCAGATTTTTTACGCCCGGCGCATGGTCGAGCGCGCCATTACCGAGCTTGCGGTCGAGCACGCCACGGCTGAGCAGCTGGCCGAGTTGCGGCAGATGGTCAGCGATGAGCAGTCGAGTTTTTCGCGCGGTGATCGCGGCGCCGGTATTCGCCTGTCGGGCGAGTTTCACTTGAAGCTGGCCGTGGCGGCGAAGAACACCCCCTTGATCAGCTTCCAGCGCAGCCTGGTGTCGCAGACCTCCTTGATCATCGCCCAGTACGAAAGCGGCAGCCGTTCGCACTGCTCCTACGATGAACATAATCAGCTGATCGACGCCATCGAAGCGCGCGACACGGCCAAGGCCGTGAGCCTGATGATGCATCACATGGATCACATCGACAGCAAAC
>JAURXE010000058.1 GCA_030654635.1 Pseudomonas sp. | reverse complement strand
CACCTCGCCATTGGCCGGGTTGATCGACTCGAAGGTGGCGCCGCTGGTGGCGTCCACATAGGCGCCATGGATATAAAGTTGTTGTTGGGCAAAGCGGGGCATAAAGCTCTCCTGCAACTGGGCAGTAACACCGCAGGGCTTAGCCCTGCGGTCAAGAAAATAAGGGGCGTTAACGCCGCCTGCTACAGCAGTACCGGTATCAGCAGCGGCTGCTTGGCCAACTGTAAATCCAGGTATTCGTAGGCAATCTGCAGCGCCTGTTCGACATCGAAGGCGGCGCCGGACAGTGCGCCGCGCAACCACAGGCCATCGATCAGGGCGGCCAAGCCACGGGCGGCACTGCGTGCCTGGTCCAGCGGCAAGGCCCGTTTGAACTGGCTGCACAGGTTGGAATACAGCCGGTGGTCGTTGATCCGTTGCAGGCGTTGCAGGGACGGCTGGTGCATGCTGCTGGCCCAGAACGCCAGCCAGGTTTTCATCGCCGGGCCGTTGACCTGGCTGTCGTCGAAGTTGCTCTGGATGATGGTGCGCAGGTGCAGCAGCGGGGTGTCCTGTTCTAGGGCCAGGCGCCGCTCGCGCTGCACGTCAATCAGCTGATTCATCAGGTGGCGCATGGTGGCTTCCAGTAGCCCGCTCTTGTCTTGGAAGTAATGGCTGATGATGCCGTTGGACACCCCGGCCAGTTTGGCGATCAGGGCAATGCTGGCGTCATGCATGCCGACCTGATCGACGGCGGTGAGGGTGGCGTCGATCAGCTGTTTACGACGAATCGGCTGCATTCCGACTTTAGGCATAAAGCACTCTCCTTGACCTTGATGGGCGTGCGCACGCCCATCAAGGTGGTTAATCAGCCGTGATTCTTGCCCAGCAAAGCGTGATACATCTCGCTGTCACCGAGCACGCCGACCACTTTGTTTTGTTCGTGCAGCACCAGTTTTTGCCCGGTGTGGTAGCGAATGTCCAAGGCTTCGCGCATGCCGATATTGCTGTCCACCAGGGTCGGCTGGCGTTGCAGGCTGCTCATCGGTTGGCCGCTGGCCCAGCTCTGCAGCTGCAGTTTGTCGGTGCCTTGACGGGCGCCGAGCACCAGGTTGTCGGCGCTCAGGCCCAGCCAGGAGTCGCTGCCCGGGTCGAGGCAGACTTCGCCATTGACCCGCGTGCAATTATTCAGATTGCGCATCAGGCTGCGTCCGCAGAGCACATTCAACGGGTTGGTGTGGGCGACAAACATGCGCACGTATTCATCCACCGGGTTGAGCACGATGTCTTCCGGCTGGCCGTGCTGAATGATCTTGCCGTCTTTCATGATGGCGATGCGCGAGCCGATCTTCAGCGCCTCGTCGAGGTCGTGGCTGACAAATACGATGGTCTTTTGCAGCTGGCGTTGCAGCACCAGCAATTCGTCCTGCAACTGCTGACGAATCAGCGGGTCGAGGGCCGAGAAGGGTTCGTCCATCAGCAGGATGTCGGCGTCCATCGCCAGGGCGCGGGCCAGACCGACCCGCTGCTGCATGCCGCCGGACAACTCGTGGGGGCGCTTGTTACGCCACTGGGTGAGGCCCACCAACTCGAGCTTGGCATCGCTGAGTTTGCGGCATTCGGCGGGCGAACGGCCCTGCATTTCCAGACCGAAGCTGATGTTCTCGCGCACCGTCAGCCAGGGCATCAGGGCGAATTTTTGGAAGACCATGGCGATGCGTTTGGTGCGCATCATTTTCAGGGTGGCCGGCGAGCAGGACACGATGTCGATGGCCGGGCCTTCGTGTTCGATGACGATGCGCC
>JAURXE010000047.1 GCA_030654635.1 Pseudomonas sp. | reverse complement strand
TCGAAGGCGATCAGCTCGGCGTGCTGCAATTTATCCAGCCAGACGGCAAAGCGGGCAGCATCCAGAATGGTTTCGTAAGCGCCGGATAATCCCGCAACGGCTTCAACCTCGGCAGCTTCAGCCAGCGGTGCAACCTCAACCGCGGCGCCGTTCGCCACTGGAGCAATCTCAGCAGCCTCAGCAACTGGCGCACTGGCCGAGGCGCGCAAATCAAACAAACCCTCACTGAGCGGCTCGTTCACCGCCGCAGGCACCGACGGCGGGCTGGGCAATTGCGCCAGCCAGCTCTTGAACTCCAGCTCGCGGTACACCGGCGCCAACAGCAGCGGATCAATTGGCCGCATGTGCAAATCGTCGATCTGCACATCCAGCGGCACGTCCAGCTTGATGGTCGCCAGCTCATAGGAGAGATAAGCCATCTCGCGGTGCTCGGTCAGCTTGGCGGCCAGGGTCTTGGCGCCACGGATCGGCAGTTCGGCGACTTTATCGAGGTTGGCATAGAGCACATCCAGCCCGCCGCCGATGCCGACCAGCAAGCCTAGGGCGGTTTTCTCGCCGACCCCGGCGACGCCTGGAATGTTGTCGGCTTTGTCGCCCATCAGCGCCAGGTAATCGATGATCAGCTCAGGACCGACGCCAAATTTACCGCGCACGCCCTCCACGTCATACACGCTGCCGGTCATGGTATTGACCAGGGTGACATGCGGGCAGACCAGCTGGGCCATGTCCTTGTCGCCGGTGGAAATCACCACGTCGCGGCCCAGCGCCGCGCATTGCCGGGCCAGGGTGCCGATAACGTCATCGGCTTCGACCCCTTCGATGCACAGCAGCGGATACCCCAGGCCACGCACACAGGTATGCAACGGTTCGATCTGCACCCGCAACTCATCCGGCATGGGCGGGCGGTGGGATTTGTAGTGTTCAAACAGAACGTCGCGAAAGGTCGGGCCCTTGGCGTCAAACACCACGGCAAAAGGGCTCACCGGATACTGCTTGCGCAGGCTTTTGAGCATGTTCAACACGCCCTTCACCGCGCCAGTGGGTAAACCCTTGGAGGTGGTCAGCGGCGGCAGGGCGTGAAAAGCCCGGTATAGATAAGAAGAACCGTCCACCAGGACTAAAGGCGCTTGGCTCATGAGCAGGATCAACCTTCTTTGACGGCTCGGCGCTACAATGTCCGAACCAATGACGAGTAAAAAAGAGGCAAGGTTACCATGCGCACACTTCACCGCCTGTTGCTGACCAGCTTGTTAGCGCTCAGCCCGCTTGCCGTAATGGCCGAGGACGCACCGAGCGCCGAGCCAGATGTGACCATCCGCCAAGACGGTGACAAGACCATCCAGGAATACCGCCTGAATGGTTTCCTCTACGCCATCAAGATCACGCCCAAGGGCATGCCACCGTACTTTCTGGTGCGCGCCGATGGCAGCCAGGGCAACTTCATTCGCTCCGACCAACCCGACATGCTGATTCCGTCCTGGGAAATTTTCAGCTGGTAAGCGCACCTCTCAAGCGCTAAGGAGTCGCAGCCATGTCGGTGTTCACCCTGGTTGAACGCGCCGAGCTAGAAGCCTTTCTGGCCCCCTACGGGCTGGGCCGGCTGCTGGAATATAACGGCATTGCTGAAGGCTCCGAGAACAGCAATTTCTTCGTCAGTCTGGAAGCTGGCGAGTATGTGCTGACCCTGGTTGAGCGGGGCCGGCGCAGCGATCTGCCCTTTGTCGTCGAGTTGCTGCAGCGCCTGCACAGCGCCGGCTTGCCAGTGCCCTACGCGATTGCCACGCAAAGCGGCGAAACCCTGCGCGAACTGGCCGAAAAACCGACACTGCTGCAACCGCGACTGCCCGGCAAACATATCAGTCGGCCGAACGCCCAGCATTGCCGCGAAGTGGGCCAGTTGCTGGCGCGTCTGCACCTGAACACCCGCGAGCAGATACTCGAGCACCAAAGCGATCGCGGCCTCGACTGGATGCTCAGCGAAGGGCCACTGCAGGCACTGCAACTGCACGATGAGCAACTACCGCTGCTGCGCGACAGCCTGGCCGAACTGGCTGAACAACACGCGCACATCCTCAGCCTGCCGCGCGCCAACCTGCATGCCGATTTGTTTCGCGACAACCTGCTGTTCGACGGCCCGCACCTGAGCGGGGTGATCGACTTCTACAACGCCTGCGCCGGCCCGATGCTGTATGACGTGGCGATCAGCGTGAATGACTGGTGCTCGACAGCCAGCGGCCGCCTGGATGCGGGCCGCGCCCGCGCCTTGCTGGGCGCCTACGCCAGCCTGCGGCCCTTCACCGCCGCCGAAGCGAATCTGTGGCCAACCTTGCTGCGCGTCGCCTGCCTGCGTTTTTGGCTGTCGCGACTGATCGCCATCCACCAACCCGCCGCCAGCGGTGTGCACATCAAAGACCCCACCGAGTTCCAGCGCCGCCTGCAGCAACGCCAACAGGTCAGTGTTCAGCTGCCCTTCGCGCTCTAACTAAGGCTGCACCGGTTGTAGGTTGTACAGCCAACGCTCGCCGGCGGGGTTAGCCACAGGTTCCAGCTGGCCGAATTCGCTCTTGTCGACTAGCACTTCCAGCCGCACTTGGGCGTTGTATTCGCAAAAGCGCAGCTGGAACCGGGTGCCGGCGGGCAGCTGAATGCCACTTGCATCATGCAAGGCGATGCGGCTGCGGTAGTCGTGAAAAGCGCTGCCGCAGAGCAGGTCAAAATCACCAGCGTGCCAACGTCCA
>JAURXE010000044.1 GCA_030654635.1 Pseudomonas sp. | reverse complement strand
TCGAAGGCGCCGTCGGCGGCCACCAGCTGGATCATCGGTTCGACGTATTCGTCCCAGGTCGCCAGCACCTCGGCATAGCGTTGGCGCAACGGGATTTGCCGGTCGCTGGTCTTGGCCCGCTCGGCGACGCCAACCAGCGCCTGTTCGTCATTGGTGAGTTTCTTTAAAACATCCCGCACGCGCATGTCGAGCAGGCGCAACTGGCGGGCCAGGTCGTGGCTGTCGCGGTTGTCGAAGGCGTCCTGAATGTAGCTGGCCAGCCGTTCGAGATGGCGCAGATAGGCCTCGATCTCCAAGCATAGGCCGAGGCGATGCTCGCGGCGCAGGTAAGCCAGAAAGTCATGGATCTGCGCATTCAGCTCGAAGCGATTGGGGCTCTTGGCTACCGGCACCAGGATGTCCAGGCGAATCCACTGGTCGAGCAGGGCGGTGACATCGGTCGCCGAGCCCTCGACCAATTGCGCGGCTAGTTGCTTGCGCAAATCGCTGAGGCTCAGCGTGCCCTGATCGAAACGCTCACACAGCGGTTCAAGCAGGCTCCAGTGTTCGGCAAGGGCACGTAACACGCGCTTGGGGTCGATCATCGCTAAAACGGTCTCGCAGTGGGCTGAAACACACAAAGGCGCTGATTGTACTGTATGGGCCGGTAAATTCAGCAGTAGCCGGCCGGGTCTTCGTCGCGCTGGCGTGGGTGACACAGGTGTTACGCCGCTGGGGTGATGGGTAACGCCGGTGCGCAGTTGTTTGTGCGGCGAAGGCCGGGAGCCTTGGTTTTCTCGACTATGGGTTGGGCGTTTCTGACGCTGCTGTCCCTATAGTGGCTACATGCGACGAGTCTTCATTTTCTGGCTCGCGATTCTTCAAGGAATTTCTTATGCGTGCATCTTCGCGGTTATGTTTTCGCGCTTTGATACTGCTGACTGCCGGCGTGCTGGCCGGTGTGGCACAGGCACGCATGGAGCCGATGAATGATGGCGAGCTGGCGGCGGTGTCCGGCCAAGGCTTTCTCAACCTGAATGCCGAGAGCAATGCCGGGATCGATTACACCCGGATCAATCTGGGCTTGAAGGTCGAGACCCAGATGAATATGAACAAGCTGCAGCTTGGGCTCTATCCACGTGCGGGCGAGGCGGCGAATTCGGCTGACATCTTGATCAATAACTTTGCCTTGGGCAGCGTGAATGATGCAACCGGGGCCATTAACCCGTTCATGATTAATGATCCCTTTATTGAAATGGCCTATTCGGGCAATAAAATTGTCGGGCTGCGGGTGGGCTTTGCCGAGTCCAAGGGCACCTTGTCGGGAGATATCAAGAGCCTGACGGGCAGTGTGCCGGTGCACATTAAAGGCACGGCTGATCCTATCTATAACGCTGCTGGTTTCGGTACGCAGTTATTGCTTGGGCTGGCGGGAGTGTATCGCTCCAGCACCATGGAAGCCGATGCCGAGCTGGTCAATAGCTCCGGTAATCTAGACCCGGTGCGGGGTACTATGTCGGGCATGGTCAATGGCAGCCAGCTCAACTGCACCAGCGGCTGCTTGGGCGGTTTGACCAATGCGCTGTTGAGCCTGTTTACCTCGCAGAACTGCGCCGTCTCGGGGGTTAATACCTGCTTCCCTTTGACCAATTTCCAGTCGCTGCCGGTGGGTAACTCGGCCATTTTGGATAACCCAGGCACTGCGACTATCGAGGGGGCGGCTAAGGGCTTCTTTATTTCCATGCAGACCCAGGCGGTGGCGTGGAAAGACCTCGACAGCAACACCTATAAGACCGCTCTGGCCGGTGCTTATCTGAATATTCCCAAGTTCAAAGATGCCAACGGCAATTTGGTGGCCCCCATTACCATCAACTTTGATCAGGCCTTTGGCGGGATTCCGCGGGTTGATACGTGCTTGGGTACGCCGGATCGGGGCTGCTGATTATGCGTAAATTATTGCCATTATTAGGATTGTTAGGTGTCGCCAGCGTGCAGGCCGAGATGGTGGCCATGGAAGACGGCGAATTGTCGGCGGTGCAAGGTGCCGGTATCGGCATAGTGCTGGAGCAAGTGCTGATGGATGCCAATCAAGCCACCATCACCATCAACGACATCACTAACGCCAGCGGCCAAAACGTGCCGATCTCGGTTAAAGAGTTTTATCTCGGCGCAACCGGTAGCAATAAAGGCGCGATTCTCAATCCGGTCACCGTTGGCCGCCTCAATCACCCTTTCAAACTGAACTTGGCCAAGGGCGAAGAGTTACGCAGCTTACGTGATGACGGCCAGTTCGTGCAGACCACCCCGAGCAATATGGCGGTGCTTGAGTTTGCCTTTCCCGAACGCCTGGCGGCGGGTGGCAATGCCTGTATTTCCGGGTTTGCGGCGGCAGGCAGTAATTGCTCGAGTCGCGCCGCCGAAAAAGTCGATATGGGTGTGCGGTTCGACTTTAACGTGGTGCCGGGCGGGCGCACCGACATTATCAATGTGGATATCACCGAACTGGCGATGGACGGCTCCTACCTGCGCATGTGGGGGGATGGTGCCCGGGCGCAGCTGGTGGGTGAGGCGCGGCTGAATATCTTTGCCAAGACCATCGACATCATGTCCTGCGCCGCCGGCACCACTAATTGCACCTCGGCGGCCGAGCAGGCGGCGCGCAGTATTTACCTGACCAATGCCTATGCCAACGTTTCGCTGGGCTACGGCAAGAGCCAGCCGCTGCTGCTGGATGTCATCAGCAATGGCCAGTTTGTGCTTGAGCTGTCTAACCCGGTGCTGGCCGCCGGGGTGAATCCACTGAGCCCTGGGGCGGGGGCGGTTAATACCCTCAGCGGTGTCGGCAAGACTCGCGCCGAGGATTTCTACGCCAATGCCCCGCGCACTAATATTGTGATCGACAACCTCAACTTTGGCGGTACTCGTCCGGGTGCTGGTCAGGCACCCACGGGCGGTTACAACTTTGGCAGCAATGAAATTCGCGGCCTCAGCTTCAACTACTTAAAGGCTACCAGCCATGATCTGTAAGCGCCTTGCGTTGGTTTTTTTGGCCCTGCTGGCGGGTGCTGCCCAGGCCGAGTTGCAGCCGCTGGCGGACGCCTCGCTGAGTGAGGTGAGTGGTCAGGGCGGGGTGTATCTGTCCGGTGAATTCAGTATCAATAAAA
>JAURXE010000080.1 GCA_030654635.1 Pseudomonas sp. | reverse complement strand
AGCGCTGCCGCACATCAGCGTGATCACCGGCGGCAATGCCGTGGCCGGGCCAGGTTTCTTCTTCGAGCCGACCGTGCTGGCTGGCGCACTGCAAAGCGACGAGATCGTCCAGCGCGAAGTGTTCGGCCCAGTGGTGTCGGTCACCCAGTTCGATGACGAAGCCCAAGCCCTGAGCTACGCCAACGACTCCGACTACGGCCTGGCCTCCTCGGTGTGGACCGCCGACGTGGGTCGCGCCCATCGCCTGGCCGCGCGCCTGCAATACGGCTGCACCTGGGTCAACACCCACTTCATGCTGGTCAGCGAAATGCCCCATGGCGGCGTGAAGCTATCTGGCTACGGCAAGGACATGTCCATGTATGGCCTGGAAGACTACACCGCCGTGCGTCATGTGATGTTCAAGCATTAACGGGAAAGGACCCTACGTAGGGTGGATCACGCCGTATCGATCCACCCTGGCGAAATCCGCGCGTGCTACAGGGTGGATGTAAAAAGCGATATCGGGCAATGGTGGCCAAGCTACGCGTTGTCCACCCTACGAGGCTCACGACGCTGCAGATTTTTGTCTTAACCATGAGCGGCCCATCTCGGGCCGCTCACTCTGAGCAGGAGCAACAACAATGAAAAATACCCTCCGTAGCGTCAGCTTCCTCATGCTGTTTGCCGCCGCCGGTTTGGTTCAGGCCGCCGACAGCGCCAAGGCGGTGATCGATGGCTATATGGGAGCCTGGAACACCCATGACGCGGAAAAAGCCTCGAGCTTCTTCGCCGAAGACGGCGTGTATTTTGATGCCACCGTCGGTACCCCGCAAAAAGGCCGAGTAGCCGCCCGCGACAACGTGATCAAGGTATTTCTCACGGCCGTGCCCGACGCCAAATGGGAAATGACCAGTGCGCCGATAGCCAGCCAGGACGGCATCGCCTTCCAGTGGAAGTTCAGCGGCACCAACAGCGGCGCCTGGGGCCCGGAAACCCCGGCCACCAACAAGCCACTGAGCTTTGAAGGGGTCAGCTTTGTACTGATCAAAGACGGCAAAATCACCTATCAAGGCGATTACTACGACGCCTTGGGTTTTAACAAGCAACTGGGCTGGTAAGCCGCAGACCCGATCAATTAGCCAACAGCGCTGCCGAATCCGTCCGACTGGCTCGGCAGCGCACTTAGCGCCCTACCGCAATCGCCACCAAATGGGCTAAACAGCCACGCACAACTCATCTGCCGGGCTAAGCTGCAAGGGTTTGCTAAAGCGTCACACTCCTCACTCAGCGGCATTGCACCGGCCGTTAGTGGCGGGCATCATCGTTACAGGTACCGGCTGGCAAGCACTGCCAGCACACTCAACGGATGAGCAGTATGGCCAGTAACTGCACTCGCCAAACCCCGCAAGCACTGCAAACACTCAAGCGTGGCCTCGCCGCTTGGTCGCTACTGCTGCTCTGCCTGCTCAGTCCCACGGCGCCAGCCGACAACGCCCCCCTGCAAGTGATCGACTTTCAGCTGCGCTGGAAGCATCAATTCCAGTTTGCCGGCTATTACGCCGCCATCGCCCAAGGTTATTACCGCGAAGAAGGCCTCGACGTGCGCCTGCACGAGGGTGCACCCGGCAAAACACCGGTAGACGAGGTGCTGACCGGCCGCGCCCAATACGCCGAATCCAACAGTGAGCTGCTCTACGAACGCCTCAATGGCAAGCCCTTGGTGGCGCTGGCGGCGATTTTTCAGCACTCGCCCTCGGTGCTACTGGCGCGCGCCGATACCGGCATCCGCACTGTGCATGACCTGCTCGGCAAACGGGTGATGCTGATGAACGCGCAAACCGATGCCGATTTTTTAACCATGTTTCGCCGTGAAGGCATGGATGCAGGACGCATCCAACTGCAACCCAGCAGTTACGCCATCGAAGACCTGGCCAGCGGTAAAGTCGATGCCTTCAACTCCTACCTGACCAACGAGCCGTTCTTTTTGCAGCAACAAGGCATCGAGTACGTGGTCATTTCACCGAGCACCTACGGCATCGATTTCTACAGCGACATTCTGTTTACCAGTGAGGCCGAAGTTGAAGAGCATCCCGAGCGGGTCGAAGCCTTTCGCCGCGCCACCCTGCGCGGTTGGCGCTATGCCATGGATCACCCCGAAGAGATTATCGAGCTGCTAATCAAGCAGTATCAGGTGCCAAAATCCCGCGCCCATTTGCAGTTCGAAGCCCAGGTGATGCGCAGTCTGATCCTGCCCGACCTGATCGAAATCGGCCATATGAACCCCGGCCGCTGGCACCGCATGGCCGAGGCCTTCCTCGAACAAGGCATGGTGCCCGACACCGGCAGGCTGGAAGGCTTCAGTTACGACCCCAATCCGCCCCAGCAGGTTAAACGCTTGCAGCGCATTATCGTGGTGATCAGCCTCGGCGCGGCTTTGGCACTGGCGGTCACCCTGGCTTTGCTGGCCATTCAACGCCGATTGATGCGTGAGATTCGTTTGCGCAAACAGGCCGAAGCCGAAGTGCGCACACTGGCCTTTAATGACAACCTGACCGGCTTGCCCAATCGCAACAGTTTTATCCCCTACGCCAAGCAAAAATTACTCAGCGCCAAGCGCAGCGGTGAGCACCTGGCCCTGTGCTATATCGACCTGAACAAGTTCAAAGAGATCAACGACCGCCATGGCCACCAAGCCGGCGATGCGATCCTGGTGCACGCGGCCAAGGCCATCAGCAGCAGCATTCGTGAAGCCGATATGGCGGCGCGGATGGGCGGCGATGAGTTTGTCATTTTGCTCGACGGGATCAACAACGCCGTCGATACCGAACGGCTGACTAATCTGATCTGCCAAGCCATCGCTCAACCCCTGCATTGGCAAGGGCGGACTCTGCGGGTAACGGCCAGCTTGGGCGTAGCCCTGTGCCCCCACGATGGCGAAGAACTCAATGAGCTGATGGCCAAGGCCGACGCGGCGATGTTTTACAAAAAGGCCGCCATGCTGGCGCTGCGCTAGCGGCATCCGCTATTAAGTAGGCCGCTTAACGAGCAGCCAAATGGGCAATCATCAGCTGCACGCTTTCGCGCCCGCGAAACTCATTCACATCCAGTTTGTAGGCCAGTTCGACCCAACGCACGCTGGCGTTCGGCCAGATTTCGCGGTCGATATTAAAGGCGATGCCATCCAGCTCAAGGCTGCCACACTCACTCTTGAGCACCAGCTTTAAGTGCTTCTCGCCGACCAGACGCTGCTGCTGCACCTGGAACACCCCATGAAACAGCGGTTCGGGAAAGTGCTGCCCCCAGGGTCCGGCATGTCGCAGCGCCTTGGCCAGCTCAAGATTGAATTCGGTGACGCTCAATTGGCCATCAGACAACAGCCGTCCGGTCAGGTCATCCTCATTCAGCTGACGGCGCACCTCGGCATCGAAGGCCGCGGCAAACGCGCCGTAGTGCTCCTGCGGCAGCGACAGGCCGGCGGCCATGGCATGCCCACCGAACTTGCTGATCAAGCCCGGATGTTTGGCGGCCACCGCGTCCAGCGCATCGCGGATATGCAGCCCCGGCACCGAACGCGCCGAGCCTTTGAGCAACCCCTCGCCGGCATCGGCAAAGGCAATCGCCGGGCGAAAATAACGCTCCTTCAGGCGCGAGGCCAGGATGCCGATCACGCCTTGGTGCCAGTCCGGCTCAAACAAACACAGGCCGAACGGCATGTCGGCCAGTGGCAGGTCCTTGAGCTGAGCCAGGGCTTCGCGCTGCATGCCTTGCTCGATGGTCTTGCGGTCTTTGTTCAGCTCGTCCAGCTGCTGGGCCATGTCGCGGGCCAGGGCCTCATCTTCACAGAGCAGGCATTCAATGCCTAAGCTCATGTCGTCCAACCGCCCGGCGGCGTTCAACCGTGGGCCGAGGATAAAGCCCAAATCAGTCGAGTTAATTCGTGAGTAATCACGCCCCGCCACTTCCAGCACCGCACGCAAACCCGCGCGCGCGCGCCCTGCGCGAATGCGGGCAATGCCCTGATGCACCAAGATGCGGTTATTGGCATCCAGCGGCACCACGTCGGCGACGCTGCCCAATGCGACTAAGTCCAACAGCTCGGCCAGGTTCGGCTCAGCCAGGCCGCGCTCGGCAAACCAGTTCAGCTCGCGCAACTTGGCGCGCAGCGCCAGCAACAGATAAAACATCACGCCGACGCCGGCCAGCGCCTTGCTCGGAAATTCACAGCCGGGTTGATTGGGATTGACGATGGCATCTGCCGCCGGCAACTCGGGGCCAGGCAAGTGGTGATCGGTAATCAGCACCGTCAACCCCGCTGCCTTGGCCGCCGCCACGCCTTCAACGCTGGAAATACCGTTGTCCACCGTCAGCAGCAAATCCGGCTGGCGCTGCAAGGCCACCGCGACGATTTCCGGGGTCAAGCCATAGCCGAACTCAAAGCGATTGGGCACCAGATAATCGACATGGGCGGCGCCGAGCATGCGCAGCCCCAGCACCCCGACCGCACTGGCGGTGGCGCCGTCGGCGTCGAAGTCGCCGACAATCAAAATACGCTGACGCCGCGTCAATGCCGTCACCAGCAAACTGACCGCCGCATCGATGCCCTTGAGTTGTTGAAAGGGGATCAGCCGCGCCAAGCCCTTGTCCAACTCGGCAGCCGACTGCACGCCACGGGCGGCATACAAGCGAGTCAGCAACGGCGGCAGTTCGCCCAGAGTAGGCAACACGGCAGGCAGCGGGCGGGGTTCGATGCGCATGGGGCTCTTGTTCCTTTAAATAATCAAAACCTGTTAACAACGCGTCGTGAGCGCAGGTTAGTGCGACGCCCGCTCCTGCGGGTCAGCTGCATTTCCCACATCCATGTGGGTCACAAGGCAAAAGTTGGCGAGGAAGCGGAGTTTACGGGTTGTAAATGAGCATTCCGAGCCGACTTTTAACGCCGCATAACCCAGCGCAACAGCGTTGAAACAGGTTTTAGCGCTCGC
>JAURXE010000034.1 GCA_030654635.1 Pseudomonas sp. | reverse complement strand
GAGAATTTTGTAGGCGATCAGCGGCTCCATCACGTTCAGCTGCAGCTGGCCGGCCTCGGCTGCTAGGGTCAGGGCCAGGTCGTTGCCGATCACTTCGAAGGCTACTTGGTTGACCGCTTCCGGGATTACCGGATTGACCTTACCGGGCATGATTGAGCTGCCCGGTTGGCGGGCCGGCAGGTTGATCTCATTAATGCCGGTGCGCGGGCCGCTGGACAGCAGGCGCAGGTCGTTGCAGATCTTCGACAGCTTGACCGCCGTGCGCTTGAGCATGCCGGAGAACAGCACGAAGGCGCCCATGTCCGAGGTGGCTTCGATCAGGTCGGCTGCCGGCACCACCGGATGGCCGCTGATGATCGCCAGGCGCGCCACGGCCAGGTGTTGGTAGCCCGGGTCGGCGTTGATCCCGGTGCCGATCGCGGTGCCACCGAGGTTAACTTCGGTGAGCAACTGCGGGGCCAAGCGCTGGAGGTGTTGCAGGTCTTCGCCGAGGGTGGTGGCGAAGGCGCGAAACTCCTGGCCGAGGGTCATAGGTACCGCGTCCTGCAGCTGGGTGCGGCCCATTTTCAATACGTGGCTGAACTCTAGGCTCTTGGAGGCGAAAGACTTGATCAGCCCGTCCAAGCTGTTGAGCAGGAAGTCGTGGCCGAGCAGCAGGCCGACGCGGATGGCGGTCGGGTAGGCGTCGTTGGTCGACTGCGCCATGTTCACATCATTATTCGGGTGCAGGTGTTGGTACTGGCCTTTCTCAAAACCCATGGCTTCCAGGGCGATATTGGCGATCACCTCGTTGGCGTTCATGTTGGTCGAGGTGCCGGCGCCGCCCTGGATCATGTCGACCACGAAATGCTCGTGGAACTCACCTTGGATGATTCGTGCGCAGGCAGTGCTGATCGCCGTGTGCTTGGCGGCAGACAGATGGCCCAGCTCGCGGTTGGCGTCGGCGGCGGCCTGTTTAACCATCGCCAGGGCGATCACCAATTTTGGGTAATGCGCCAAGGGCACGCCAGACAGACGAAAATTCTGCACGGCGCGCAGGGTTTGGATGCCGTAATAGGCCTCAGAAGGAACCTCAAGGCTGCCGAGCAGGTCTTTTTCGATGCGCGATGATGCAAGGGATGACATGATCTGTATGGCTCTTTGGCAATGCGGCAAATGCCGCGATGCCAATAGATTAGGGCTTCAGCCTCAGTCGCGGCCAATGCCGTTAGTTGCTGTGGTATGCGTAATTGGCATAATGCGGCTGTGACTCCTATTGCGAACGGGTCGTGCGGAATATTTTACTGTAGGGCGGTTTGCACCTGCCCTACGTCTACCCGGAGACGCAATGAATCTGGAAACCAAGTGGCTGGATGACTTCGTAGCGCTGGCTGCTTGTCGCAGCTTTTCACGGGCGGCGGAAAAACGCTTCGTCACTCAGCCGGCCTTTAGTCGGCGGATTCAAAGCCTGGAGGCGGCGCTGGGGCTGAATTTAGTTAATCGCGCAGTGACACCCATCGAGCTGACCGAGGCTGGGTTATTGTTTCTCAGCACCGCGCGCAACCTCACCGAGCAGCTCGGCGAAGTGGTGCGCCATCTGCACAATATCGAAGGCCAGCAGGGCGAAGTGCTGCAAATCGCCGCAGCGCATTCGCTGACCCTGGGGTTTTTTCCTGCCTGGATGGCACGCTTGCGCCGCGAAGGCCTGCCGCTGAATACCCGGCTGGTGGCCAGCAACGTCGGCGAGGCGGTGCATGCGCTGCGCGAAGGCGCCTGCGATTTGATCCTCGCCTACTACGACCCAGACGCGGCGCTGCAACTGGCGCCCGAGCTGTTTCCCTCGCTGCATTTAGGCGAAACCTCGATGCTGCCGGTCTGCGGCGCGGACGCCCAAGGCCAGCCGTTGTTCGATCTGGACGCTGGTCAGAGCGTGCCCTTACTGGCTTACAGCGCCGGGGCTTTTCTCGGTCGTTCGGTGAATATTTTGCTCCGTCAGCGGGCGCTGCGCTCGACCACGGTGTACGAAACGGCGATGGCTGACAGCCTAAAAAGCATGGCCCTGCAAGGCCTCGGCGTGGCCTGGGTGCCGCGCCTGAGCGTGACCGCCGAGCTGGCCCGCGGTGAGCTGCTGGTCTGCGGCGGCGAACACTGGCAAGTGCCGCTGGAAATCCGCCTGTACCGCAGCGCCTTGCAACGCAAGGCGGCGGTGCGCTTGCTGTGGCGCAAGCTGGAGGCGGGCATCGGTGTCGAGGCCTGAGCTGGCGCGCCGGGGCGGGTATTCGACTAAAGGATAAAGTGATGTTTTGCGGTCAGTGATATCATATTGGCATCAATACGGCCGGGCAGAGTGCTCGAGCTCTGCGGCCATCGCTTGCGGAGCTAGTCCCTGTGCCATCGAACTCTCAAATTGGCTTGCGCCAATGGATCTGGCGGGCCTTTGCGCAAAGCGCCTTGATTCCGCTGTTATTGGTGGAAACGGTGCTGATCGCCGTCTATCTGCTGAGTAACAGCTCGATTCGTGAAGCCCAGATCGACTACCTGCGCGACAGCGCGATGGCTGAGCTGAAGTCCGCGGCCGCCCTTGAGGGACGGGTGGTTGAGGAGCAGCTGGCCAAGGTCGGCGGGGTGACCGAGCTGTACCGCAACCTCACGGCCCAGGCCCTGCAGCAGC
The DNA here is from genome assembly GCA_030654635.1 of Pseudomonas sp. Taxonomy (GTDB): domain Bacteria; phylum Pseudomonadota; class Gammaproteobacteria; order Pseudomonadales; family Pseudomonadaceae; genus Aquipseudomonas. The sequence continues at coordinate 6,253 of JAURXE010000034.1, read as the reverse complement.
CGGCGCCTAGCCCGGTGCGTAACCTGGCCCTGAGCGCCGACGGCGTGCGCTACAGCCCACGCGATGAGGGTGGGGCGGCGGTGTTCTATCCCAACAGCACGGCGCCGGCCAAGCACGACCTGGACAAGGTGGCCCGTCTGGCCAGCCTCGACCCGCTGATGCAGCAGATCAAAACCCACACTCCGCTGGTGGCGGCGCTCTATTTCAACAGCTGGGACAGCCTCAACCATATCTACCCCTGGTTCAACACCCCGGACCAGTACCCCCATGACATGGTGATCCCTGACTACAACTTCTATTACCTCGCCGATGCCAAGCACAATCCGCAGCGCCAAGTGGTGTGGACCGATGTCTACCTCGATCCGGCGGGTCAGGGCTGGATGGCCTCGGCCATCGCCCCGGTCTATCGCGGCGACTTCCTTGAAGGCGTGGCGGGCATCGACATCACCGTGGACGGCATTCTCAAAGAGATTGGCCAGCTGCAGGTGCCGTGGAACGGCTACGCCATGCTGGTCAGCAAGGACCTCAACATCATGGCTTTGCCCAAGGCGGGCGAAGATGATTTCGGCCTCGACGAGCTGACCCAGCACACCTACGCCGAAGCCATTCGCCGCGAGCTGTTCAAACCTGAGGACTTCAACCTGCGCAAGCGGGTACAAACCCAGGCGCTTGCTGAGCGGGTGGCCACCGAGGCGATGGGTATCGAGCGCGTCCAGTTTGGCGGCCAGACCCACCTGGTGGCTTGGGCCAGCATTGCGCAAACCGACTGGCACCTGCTCACGGTGGTGGCCGAGGCGGACGTGTTTGCCCAGACCAACAGCCTGGCCGAGCGCTACAAGGACATCGGTTACCTGCTGATTGCCGGCCTGGTGCTGTTCTATGCGGTGTTTTTCAGCTTTATGTGGGTGCGCGCGCAGCAGTTGAGCAGCCAGTTGCGTCAGCCGATTACCGGTATCTCGCAGATGCTGCGCGAGATTGGCCGCGGTAATCGGCGCCCTGAGCGGGTGCTCTCGCGCATCGGTGAGCTGGATGAAATGGCCGGCCATGCCGTCGATCTCGGCGCCCAGCTGGAGCACAGCGAAGCCCAGGGCGCCACCGCCCAGCAGCGTCTTGAGCTGGTGTTGGAAAGCGCCACGGAAAGCCTCTGGGAACTCAATTTTGATACTCGCCTGGTCAGCTTGCGTGGGCGCTTCGTTGAGCGCTTCGGCCTACCCGGCAGCGAAATCAGCGACGACGCGTTTATCCAGCGCGTGCATCCCGATGATGTGGTGCGGATGAACACCTCGCGGCAACTGCTCGACGAATCGGGCAGTGAGCGCTATGAGGCTGAGTTTCGTTTTGCCGATGCGAGCGGCCATTACCACTGGTTGCTCAGTCGCGGTCGGGTGGTGGAGCGCGATCCGCAGACCGGACAGGTGCTGATGCTGGCCGGCACCCATGTGGACATCGGCGCGCTCAAGCAGACCGAAGCCGATCTACGTCAGGCACACCTCGAAGCTCAAGCGGCCAGCCAGGCCAAGTCACGGTTTATCTCCAGCATCACCCACGAGTTGCGCACGCCGTTGAATGCCATCTACGGCTTTGCCCAGTTGCTGCGCCTCGAACACCCGTCCGAGAGCGTCAGCAGCGATGCCGATTACCTCGATGAAATCATGCTCGCCAGTAGCCACCTCAACCAACTGGTCGGCGACATTCTCGACTGGTCCAGTGTGCAGGCTGAGAAGCCGCAGCTCGAACTGCAGCCGGTGGATGTCAGCCAGTTGATGAATGAGTGTGCCGACATGGTCCGCGTCGAAGTGCTGGCGCAGGGCCTGCACCTCAATCTCGACTTGCCCGACCAGTCTTTGCGGGTGCCCGCCGACCCGCGGCGGCTGCGCCAGGTGCTGATCAACCTGCTGTCCAATGCGATCAAGTACAACACCGCCAACGGCCATATCACCCTCAGCTACCAGGTGGCCGCCGGGCATATCCGCTTGCTGGTCGAGGACACTGGCCTGGGCATCGACGCCGAGCTGCAGGCGCAGCTGTTCGAGCCCTTCCAGCGCCTGGGTCGGGAAAACACCGCGATTCAGGGTACTGGCATCGGCCTGTCATTGTGCCGCGAGTTCGCCGGCCTGATGCACGGGCAGATGGGCGTGCACAGCGAGCCGGGTATCGGCAGCAGCTTCTGGATCGAATTGCCATTGCTGGACCCCGCGGCCTCGGCCGAGGCCCTTGATGACGAAGATGTCGCGGCGCCCGTCGCCAGCCTGGTTGTGCGCCGCCAGGTGTTTTATGTGGAAGACAACCCGGCCAGCCAGTTTCTGGTGCGCAAGGCCTTGAACGATCTGGCTGAGGTGCACGTGGCCAGCAGTGGCCGGGTAGCCCTGGAGCGCATCCTGGCGACACCGCCGGACCTGCTGCTGCTGGATTTCCATTTGCCCGACATGGACGGCGAAGCCTTGCTGCGCGAATTGCGCCGCCATGCACAAACCCGCCAACTGCCGGTGGTGGTGCTGACGGCCGCTGCCGAAGCCGCGCGGCTGGCCATGCTCGACTGCCAAGGGCTGCTGGCCAAACCGATCAATCTGGATGAATTGCGTGGGCTGGTCAGCGCCCTGCTGCACGAGGGTACAACCGATGCTGTCTGATATTTTGCGCTTTGCCACCGTGGTGGTGATTGACGATGTGCGTGCCAACTTGCGCCTGCTGGAGTCCAGCCTCAAAGCTTTTGGCCTGCGCGAGGTTAAGGCCTTTAGCGACTCTGCCGAAGGCTTGGCCTGGCTGCAGGCCAATCCCTGGGATCTGTTGCTGCTGGATCTGGACATGCCAGCGCCGAATGGCTTCGAGATCCTGCAACAGCTGGCGGCCCGCGACCGTAGCTGTGCGCCAGTAATCATAGTCACTGCACTCAATAGCTTGGACGACCGCCGCCGCGGTCTGGAGTTGGGTGCCAGCGACTACATCTGCAAGCCCCTGGACCTGCCGGATTTACTGCTGCGGGTGCGCAACAACCTGCAGTTGAGCCTCGCCAGCCAGGCCTTGCAGCAGGAGCGTGACCAGCTGGAGCAGCGGGTGCAGGAGCGCACCGCGCAGTTGCGCGCCAGCTTCCAGTCGGTGATTCGCAGCCTGGCGCGCGCCGCCAGTTACAAGGACAACGAGACCGGTGACCACATCATGCGCATCGGTGAGTCGGCGGCGCTGATTGCCACGGCCATGGGGCTGGACCCCGAGTGGATCGAGCAGCTGCGCCTGGCGGCCCCGATGCACGATGTCGGCAAGATCGGCATTCCCGATGCCATCCTCGCCAAGCCCGGCGCGCTGACGGAGGATGAGCGCAAGGTGATGAAGTACCACGCGCGCATTGGCTATGAAATTCTGCATGACGAACAGCGTTCGCCGTTGACCGATCTGGCCGCAGAAATCGCCATTTCCCACCACGAACGTTGGGATGGTGGGGGCTACCCGAACGGCCTGAAAGGCGAAGAGATTCCGCTGTCCGGGCGCATCGTCGCGCTCTGTGATGTGTATGACGCCCTGCGTTCGCCGCGCCCCTACAAACAGGCCTGGAGCGCCGAGCGCACCCAAGCCCATATCCGCGACAATGCCGGCGGGCAGTTTGATCCACAGCTGGTGCAGGTCATGAGCAGCCTGTTTGCCGAGCTGGAAGTCCTGAAGCTGAACATGGCCGATCGTGCCGAGCCGCATATGCTCTCGCTGCTGCACGAGTAACTGCGGGGTGCCGATCCATTCGCTGCTCAGGCCTGGCGCCTGAGCTGTCTGGACGGCGCTCAGAGCGTGCCCGAACTGGCGCGCGGTGCGCTGGCGCAAGCTGGAGGCGTGAGTGGGTATCGAGTAGAGCAACCGGCAGGGTGGGCTTTAGCCCACCGCAGGTCGCCAGGGTGTTGGTGGGCTGACGCCCACCCTACGAGTCACCCCGTTTACATCTCCAGCACCACCCGCCCCTCGATCTGCCCGCCGCGCAGCTGGTCGAGGATCTGGTTGATGTTTTCCAGCTTACCGGTGTGGACGGTGGCCTTGACCAGCCCTTCGGCGGCGAAATCCAGCGCTTCTTGCAGGTCGGCGCGGGTGCCGACGATGGAGCCGCTGATGCTGATGGCTTTCAGTACCACGTCGAAGATCGGCGTCGGGAAGTCGCCCGGTGGCAGGCCAACCAGTGCGACTGTGCCGCGCCGCCGCGCCATGCCGATGGCTTGGCTGAAGGCGCTGTTGGATACGGCGGTGACCAGCACGCCGTGGGCGCCGCCGATTTCCCGTTGGATCACCTCGACCGGATTTTGCTGTTTGGCGTTGATGCACAGACTGGCGCCGAGCGTGCGGGCCAGTTCCAGCTTGCCGTCGTCTACGTCAATGGCGGCCACGTGCAGGCCCATAGCACGGGCGTATTGCACCGCCACATGGCCAAGCCCACCGATGCCGCTGATCGCCACCCACTGGCCGGGGCGCGCGCCGGTGACCTTTAAACCTTTGTAGACGGTGACACCGGCGCAGAGGATCGGCGCGATCTCGGCAAAGCCGATGTTCTTCGGCAAAATCCCCACGTAATTGGGGTCGGCCAGTACGTATTCGGCGTAGGCGCCGTTGACCGAGTAGCCAGTGTTTTGCTGGCTCTCGCAAAGGGTTTCCCAACCGGTCAGGCAGTGTTCGCAGCAGCCGCAGGCGCTGTACAGCCAGGGCACGCCGACCCGGTCGCCTTCCTTGACGCGGGTCACGCCGCTGCCGACGGCGGCCACATAACCGACCCCTTCGTGACCGGGAATAAACGGCAGCGGCGGCTTGACCGGCCAGTCCCCATCGGCGGCGTGCAGGTCGGTGTGGCAGACGCCGCTGGCCTCGATTTTGACCAGAATCTGTCCGGGGCCGGGCAGCGGCACTTTGACTTCTTCAAGCCGTAACGGTTGGCCGTAAGCGTGGACGACGGCGGCTTGCATGGTCTTGAGCATGAGCGTTCTCCCTGCGTTAGCGAACTCAAAAATGAACCCTGAGTCTGGCCCGCGTGGACGGCATTGCATTGAGCCAGCGCAAACTAATCAGGGTTTTTTATCGGCACAGGGCAGTAACTGACTGATGGTCGCTGCCGGGTTGTGACAGAGTCGCGCTGGGCTAAATTGTGCCCGGGCGGTTGGCGGGCGCGACGGGTATGCTGCGCGTCTACATTCAAGACTGACTAAAGGATGAGCACGGTGAATCAACAATTTAATCTGAAATCCATCTTTGCTATCGGCGTGGTGTTGTTGGTGCTGGTGACCCTGATGGGCTCCTGGTACACGGTGGATGAAACCGAGCGCGGCGTGCTGCTGCGCAACGGCGCGATTGTGAAGGTGGTGGAGCCGGGACTGTCGTTCAAGATCCCCTTTATCGAGACGGTTAAATTCATTTCAGTGCAGAGCAACGCCACCACCTATCAAGGCTTGCAGGCCTACAGCAAAGACCAGCAAACCGCCACGCTGAACGTCTCGGTGTCCTGGCATGTGCTGCCGGCCGAGGTGGACAAGGTCTATATGCAGTACCAGGACCTGGACGGCTTGGTCTCTCGGCTGATCAGCCGGCAAGTGCCGACTCAGGTGGAGAACGTCTTCGGTCAGTACAACGCGGTCAGCGCGGTGCAAAACCGCGGCAAGTTCGTCAATGACGTGACCAAGGCGATCAAAGAAGCCATCGCCGGACCGGTGGTGATTGATGGCGTGCAGATCGAAAATATCGATTTCTCCGACGACTACGAGCGCTCGATTGCCCTGCGCATGAAAGCCGAAGTAGAAGTTAAAACCCGCGAACAAATGCTCGCCACCGAGCAAGTGGAAGCGCAGATCGTGGTCACCCGCGCCCAGGCCGATGCCGACTCACGGGTCGCCCAGGCCAAGGCCGATGCCGAAGCCACCCGCCTGCGCGGTGAAGCCGAAGCCGATGCAATCAAAGCCAAGACCCTGGCCCTAAGCAGCAATCCGGCGCTGATCGAGCTGACCAAGGCCGAGCGTTGGGACGGCAAGTTGCCCACCACCATGCTGCCCAATGGCACCCTGCCGTTTATTGAAGCGGGTAAATAACCCCCGCTAATGCGCCCTGGCCCGCCGAGATGACAGGTGGCGGGCCGCTGCTTTAGTCGCTGGCGGGCGACAGGTTGGGCTCAATGGCCCGGCCGATCAGCTGGTTAATCACTCTGCTTTCTTCCACCTGGCTCAGGGCGGCGTTCATCTGCTTGATGAAGTCGTCCTTGTAGCTGGCAGGATAGGTGGCGCTATAGGCAATGTAGGTC
>JAURXE010000028.1 GCA_030654635.1 Pseudomonas sp. | reverse complement strand
CAATGGCAATTTCACCAGTGCCAGCTTGCCACCCAGACCACCGTTGCGGGTGGTGTGTGGCCGGCGAACAGCCAGGTGTACGCCGACGAATCGGGCAGGCAGCTGAGCTATGACGAACCGGCAGAGCCGCCGTTGAGTTTTCTCGGTTTAACCCTGCGCGAGCTGCGCATAGAACTCGATGAGGCCAGACGGCTACGCCGCTGGGAGGGCGAATTGGGCGCGCCACTCAACCTCGGCGACTGGCACTACCCTGCTGGCACTGCCGTGCGCTGGCAGGACCCGCACAGCTGGTTGTTCAGCCCAACCCAAGACGCCAAGGCCAACAACCACCACACCGGCGCAGCCATCAGCGCCGGCCACTCGATACTGCAACGCAGCCGCGACGGTAAAACGCTCGGGGTATTCGCCAATGACTCAATGGGGGTAATCGACTGGCAGGCGTTAGCCGCCGAGCCAGATGCCAAGTAGCCCGCCATCGGCAAAAGCGAGCGACGCGGGCTTAAGTCGCGTCCCACCTAAACCTCAGGGCTGCAACTGCTGCAGGTACGCTGCCAGGGCGCTGATCTCCTGGTCGTTGAAATCGGCGGCGATGGTCATCATCACCGAGCCGGCGCGGCTCGGGTCTTTGTCACGGAAACGAGTCAGCGCCTTGCGCAGATACTCGCCGGGCTGACCGGCCAGCCGCGGGGTGTTGTCGCGTCCTTCGGCATTGGCGCCATGGCAGGCAGTGCAGATGGTTTTGAACTTGATCTCGCCCTGGGCCAGCAGCGCTGGATCGACTGGATCGGTGTGCGGCAAGAGTTTTTGCTGACCGAAGTAGATGGCGATATTGACCCGATCCGCCGCCGTCAGGCTCGGCGCCAGCTTGGACATGACGAAATCCTTGCGCTCGCCGCTGGCGAATTTCTCGAAGGCATTGAACAGATAGACCGGGTTCTGCTGGGCCAGATTGGGAATATGCGGGCGCTTGCTGTTGCCATTTACCCCGTGGCAGTTACCACAGAACAGAATCCGCTCTTGTCCGGCGGCATAGGCCTGCTGGCGCAAAATGGGGTCGGCATTCAGCTGATTGAAACGCAGCATCGCCTCCTCATTGGCCAAAGCCTGGGTGGCGAACAGACTGAACAACACGAAGGCAAACAGACGCATGGCGGCAGTCCTTTTCCTGGTTTCTGAAACGGGCGGGAAATGAGAGCGGCGACTATAGGGACATGCCCCCGCCCACACCCCGGCGCAGATCAACTAAATCGCAGGTTGCGGATGACCCGAGGTGGCAAACGCTGCGCGCTGGGTCCGGAGGTGTGAACCTTTCCGTACCCACAACCGCCGCTTCGTCAGGAAAATAAACCGGCCCCCCTTTACGCACACTTTTGCACCCTAAGCTGCGCCGTGGAGCAGGCCGACACCCAGAAATAGCAGCAGGCCCAGCGGGCCGAACATCAGCGTCAGCAGATAGCACGGCACCAACCACAGATGCCCGATGCCCTGCAGCGCAGCCTGTTGCTGGATGTACAACCCGGCCAAAAGATCGAACGCGAGAATATGCACCCAAGCGGCCAGCACCGCCTTAGGGTTGCTGAACAGCGCCAGCACCCCGCGCAAGCTGAAAAAACCCGGCTTGCCCAAGCTGCGGTCCCCGCGACTGGTCAGCGCCTGCACCAAGCTCACGCCATACAGCACACAGAGCAGCACTATCGCCACCGCCAGCACCACCCGCGGCCCCAACGCCCAGCCGGGCAGCAAAATAAGCACAGCCCAACCGCCCATGGCGACAAGGCTGGAGAGTTGAAATAAACGCTTCTGGCTGGGAGCCAACATGGAGACATCCTCGTGATAGGGGAACCACTGTTGTAGCTGATCGCAGGCATGCAGTGCTGCCATCAGTGACGGGCTGAATAGCGAGAGATTGCCCCGGCCATAGCACCAAGGCTGCGAGCCCTTCGCTGCGCTACGTTCCGGCCTCCTGACCGGACCGGAGAATCACGGCGCCCGCGAGGTTGATGGGTGCGCAGCGATACCCATCACTCACAGCTGCGCCGGCCCGGCTATCGAAGACAATCCGCCGCAAATTGATTGGCACTACTTACTGGTTTCGGCTTTACGCCGAGTCACTTTCTCTTGACTCGCTACGCTCGCCCTGCGGGCCAGCCTACGGCTGTTACTGCGCTGCGCTTGCGCGAAAGAGAAAGTAACCAAAGAGAAAACGCACCCGGCATCTGGGGGACCGAGGTGTTTGGGAGAGTAGCGAACGGCCTGGATATCCAGGGTGGACAACGCGCAACTGGTCCACCTTGATGGTTAAAAAAACCGCCGGCAGCCATCAACGCCAAAAACAATAAGGCCCGTCACTGGACGGGCCTTATTGTTTCAATCAACCGCTCAACGCAGCACTAATTAAGCCCCCTCCGCCTCCCCGCGGCGCTCAAGCTTTTTTGCCTGGTACTCCCTCGCCGCCTGATGAAACGCCCCCAGCAACTTGTCGTACTGCGGGTTCTCCCAATAGCGATATTCCGGGTGCCATTGCACGCCTAGGGCGAAGGCTTTGGCGCCGATTACGCTGACAGCTTCTATCTGCCCATCTTCGGCCACCGCCTCGATTTGCAAACCGTCACCGAGGCGGTCGATGCCCTGGCCGTGCAGCGAATTGACCGCCATTTGGTGGGCGCCGATCACCTGGTGCAACACGCCGCCTTCGGTGAGGGTGACGTTGTGGATCGGGCCGTAGGCCACGTCGTCCGGCACATCTTTCACTTCGCGGTGATCGAGGCGACCTTCCACCGCATGTACTTCGCGGTGCAGGGTGCCGCCAAACAGCACGTTCATTTCCTGCACACCACGGCAGATGCCAATAAAGGGAATGCCACGTTCTAGGCAAGCGCGCATCAGCCGCAAAACTGTGGCGTCACGCGGTTTGTCAGCCAGGCCCAGGCCCGGATGTTCGTCGCCGTAGAAGCTTGGGTGCACGTTGGACAGCGAGCCGCCGAACATGATGCCTGAGACGCTGTCGAGCACGGTGTCCATGTCCAGCTCATCGGCAAACGCCGGGATCATCAGCGGGAAGGCACCGTAGCCGGTGACCGAACTGATGTACTTTTCGCCGACTAGGTGAAACCAGCCAATGTCACGGTCGGTCAGCTGCCAGCGGCACAGGGGCAGGCCAATCAGGGGTTTACTCATTGCAGGATGTCCTCTTCTGAGAACCCGCTTACGCTCGGCTGCGCGTCGGAAAAACTGCGTTGAAAACGGCTTCGGACTGCTCATTTACAACCCGTAAACTCCGCGTCCTCAGCCGTTTTCGCCTGGTTTTTCTCTAGCTCGCACAAGCGTAAGTGGATTCTAAATGGTTTGAAGTGGGCTGCCCTTATGACAACGGTCTCGACAGGGGCTTTCGCGCGGGTTACGCGCTGACGGCATGTCCACATGCCTGGCCCTGCAAGAGGTGCCGACTCAAGCGTCCAGACAAACCAGCCTGGGACTTGAAACACTGCACCGATGCCGCGCCCGCGCGGCACTGAAATATCAGGCAAAAAGGCCCGTCTCAAGACGGGCCTTTTTGTTTGACTCAACCTAGCTGCTTACAGGCTAGGGAAGGCAAATTGGGACGCTTCGTGGCTGGCCCGTTGTGGCCAGCGCTGGGTAATAGCTTTGCGTTTGGTGTAGAAACGCACACCGTCCGGGCCATAGGCGTGCAGGTCGCCGAACAGCGAGCGCTTCCAGCCGCCGAAGCTGTGGTAAGCCACCGGCACTGGCAGCGGTACGTTGACGCCGACCATGCCGACTTCGATCTCGTCGCAGAACAAGCGCGCCGCTTCGCCGTCACGGGTGAAGATGCAGGTGCCGTTGCCGTATTCGTGATCGTTGATCAGCTGCATGGCCTCTTCGAGGCTGTTGACGCGGACGATGCACAGCACCGGGCCAAAGATTTCTTCGTTGTAGATACGCATCTCTGGGGTCACGAAGTCGAACAGGCAACCACCGAGGAAGAAGCCCTCTTCATTGCCCGGCACTACCAAGCCACGACCATCGACCACCAGCTTGGCGCCGGCTTGCACGCCGTCGTCGACATAACCGCTGACTTTGTCACGCGCCGCGGCAGTCACCAACGGGCCCATGTCCAGACCGCAGTTGGTGCCGGCACCAATTTTCAGCGCCTGAATCTGTGGCACCAACTTGGCCACCAGCGCATCGGCGACTTGATCACCGACGCAGACGGCCACCGAGATGGCCATGCAGCGCTCGCCGCACGAACCGTAAGCCGCGCCCATCAAGGCGCTGACCGCGTTGTCCAGATCGGCATCGGGCATCAGCACCGCGTGGTTCTTGGCACCGCCGAGAGCCTGCACGCGCTTGCCGCGCTTGGTGCCTTCGCTGTAGATATATTCGGCAATCGGCGTGGAGCCAACAAAGCTCAGGGCTTTGACTTCCGGTGCTTCGATCAACGCGTCCACGGCTTCTTTGTCGCCGTGCACCACGTTCATCACGCCTTTTGGCAAGCCGGCTTCCAGCAGCAGTTCGGCGATCAACAGAGTGGAGCTTGGGTCACGCTCGGACGGCTTCAAGATAAAGCAGTTACCGCAGACGATGGCCAGCGGGTACATCCACAACGGCACCATGGCCGGGAAGTTGAATGGGGTGATGCCAGCTACCACGCCGAGCGGCTGAAAGTCGCTCCAGGCGTCGATGTTCGGGCCGACGTTACGGCTGTATTCACCCTTGAGAATTTCCGGGGCGGCGCAGGCGAATTCGACGTTTTCGATGCCACGCTTGAGCTCGCCAGCGGCGTCTTCGAGAGTCTTGCCGTGCTCTTCGCTGATCAGCTTGGCGATCCGCGACTCATTGGCTTCCAGCAATTGCTTGAAGCGAAACATCACCTGCGCACGGCGCGCCGGCGGGGTCTTGCGCCAGGCCGGATAAGCGGCCTGGGCGGCATCGATGGCCTGCTGCACTGTGGCACGGCTGGCCAGGGCGACTTGATGAATAACCTGGCCGGTGGACGGGTTGTACACGTCAGCGGTACGGCCGTTGTCGTTAACAAACTCGCCGTTGATCAGGTGCTTGATGGGGGTCATGGTTATGTCTCTCAAATGAAATTCGGTCAATTCGGTAGGGTGGGCTTCAGCCCACCAGAACTTTTACGTCGCGACG
>JAURXE010000017.1 GCA_030654635.1 Pseudomonas sp. | reverse complement strand
GCCGGCCTGCAGGTATTGTCCGCTGGCTGCAGGGCGGCTGATGCTGAGGTAAAAGGTCAGGTAGATCATGCCGCTGGCCGCAACGGCCGCAATCAGCAAGCCGATGCGGCCGCGCAGCAAAATATTGGCAATCGCCACCGCCACTATCAGTAAGTTACCGAGCCCGCTGGGGCTGCCGCCCGCTGCGTAGAACAGTGCCGACAGCAGCAGCACATCCAGCAGTGCCACACTGAACACTTGCAGCACGTTTTTCGGTTTGCGTGCGAATGCGGCGAACAGCAGGTTACTGCTGAGATAAGCCCAGCTGACATAGCCAAACAACGTGGCGTTGACCAAGTCGAGCACTTGCGCGTCGAGCTCGGCGTAAGTCAGGCCAACCAGCGCCAGGCCGATGATGACTCGATACAGGTGGTAGAGCCGCAGTATGCGCAGGCTTTGGTTGTCGCTTAACTCCGGGTGTTCAGCGCTCACTGTGGCTGGGGCCTTTTTGCAAGTGGGCTTGGCTGCAGTAGCTGCTGGCGCCCGAGGTTAGCGCCAGGTGTTGCGGGATATACAGGCCGCAATGAGCGCAGCGCAGCATTGGTTCGCCGCTGGGTTCCGTGGGCTTTGCTGGTGGGGCTTGCCGGCGGCGGTTGCGCCACAACCAAGTGAGCGCGCCGATCAGCGCTAAGGTGAGCAGTAGGCGCAATAGCATGAGTGGGTCTTCGTCAATGTGTGTCGCTCAGTTTAGCCAAGCCGCTGGCGTCAACACAAAGGTTAAAGCGGCAACTGTGCCTTGATGGCTTTGGCTACATGCGGAGTTTTGGGCGTTAAATAAAAAGGGAGGCCACTGGCCTCCCTTTTTATTTAATCCTTAACGCTTTAGTCGAATACACCAAAGGTCAAGTAGCTCCAGGTTGAGCGGTCCGTGCCATTGGCTTCGGCTTGCTGGTCTTCTTCTTCAGCTTGCTCGTCATCGCCCTGGTTCTGTGGCTGCAGTTCTTCCGGGATTTCGTCGACGGCGTTTTGGTATTGGCGAATCACGTCCTGGCCGGCGCGAGTCTCGCCCGGCGGCAGCGGTGCGTCGTTTTCCAGCAGGCCCAGAGTGGCTTTGCTCAGCCAGGTACGGTTGTCGGCTTCGGCTTCGCTCGCGACAAATTGACCGTCGACTAGGTTTGGCGACTCGGGGTAATTAAGCTTCAGCACTTCCAGGCTGGTAGCTGCTAACTCGGTCAGGCCCAAGCGCTGGTAGGCTTCAATCATCAGCGCTAAGCCGTCGGCGACTGCTGGGGTTTCCTGGAAGTTTTCTACTACATAACGCCCGCGGGTGGCGGCGGCGACATAGGCCTGGCGTTTGATGTAGTAGTGGCCAACGTGAATTTCGTAGGCCGCCAGCAGGTTGCGCAGGTAAATCATCCGCTCTTTGGCGTCGGCCGAGTAACGGCTGTTGGGGTAGCGGCTGGTCAGTTGGGCGAATTCGTTGAATGAGTCACGGGCCGCGCCCGGGTCACGCTTGGTGACGTCCAGTGGAAGGAAGCGGGCCATGATGCCGCGGTCCTGCTCAAAAGAAGTCAGACCTTTTAAGTAGTAGGCGTAGTCGACGTTCGGGTCTTGCGGGTGCAGCCGGATGAAACGCTCAGCAGCCGATTTGGCGGCTTCCGGCTCCATGCTCTTGTAATAGGCGAAGATCAGGTTAAGTTGCGCCTGTTCAGCGTAGCGACCGAAGGGGAAGCGTGACTCCAGCGCCTTGAGTTTGCTGACGGCGCTGGCGTAGCTACTGTTGTCCAAGTCGTCCTGCGCTTGCTGGTAGAGCTCAGTTTCGCTGAGGTTTTCGTCCACAGTATCGCTGGATGAGCACGCGGCGGTGAGTCCGAGGATGGCGATCAGCAGCAGGTGTTTCACTTGCATGGCGGCTTGCGTCCCTGTTACGGCTGGCTGTCTTGAGCGCAGTCGTCCTGTTATGATGGGTGTCCCTAATCGGGGACAAAGTTTTCGTATTTAACCACAAGCGCGCAGCTGAAACCAAAAGCTACACGCCCTTCGCAGCAGCCCATGCCTGAAATCATTCAACATAGTGCAGAAATCCCGTCCGATTTAGGCGGCCAGCGTCTCGACCAAGTTGCCGCGCAACTGTTCGATGAGTACTCGCGTTCGCGGCTTACGGTGTGGATCAAAGACGGTCGCTTGACCGTTGATGGCGCCGTGGTGCGCCCGCGCGACATCGTTCATGGCGGCTCGGTGCTGGTGTTAAACGCCGAGCAAGAAGCCCAGGGCGAGTGGATTGCCCAAGACATCGCGCTCGATATCGTTTACGAGGATGACCAGATACTGGTGCTCAACAAACCGGCTGGTTTGGTGGTGCATCCGGCGGTCGGGCATGCTGACGGTACCTTGCTGAATGCTCTGCTGCACCACGTGCCGGATCTGGTCAATGTGCCGCGTGCTGGCATTGTTCATCGTCTAGACAAAGACACCACCGGCTTAATGGTGGTGGCCAAGACGCTGCAAGCGCAGACCAAATTGGTCGATCAGCTGCAGAAACGCTCGGTCAGCCGCATCTATGAGGCCATTGTCATTGGCGTGATTACCGCCGGCGGCAAGATCAATGCGCCGATCGGTCGGCACGGTCAGCAGCGTCAACGTATGGCGGTGATGGAAGGCGGTAAAGCGGCTGTCAGTCATTACCGCGTGCTGGAGCGTTTTCGTCTGCACACCCATACGCGGGTAAAGCTGGAAACCGGCCGGACGCATCAGATTCGCGTGCACATGTCGCATATCAACTTCCCCTTGGTGGGCGATCCGGCTTACGGCGGACGTTTTCGCATTCCGCCGGCGGCCAGCCAGACGCTGGTGCAGTCGCTCAAAGACTTCCCGCGCCAGGCCCTGCATGCGCGCTTTCTTGAGCTGGATCATCCGACCACCGGCGTGCGGATGAAATGGCAAGCGCCCTTGCCGGATGACTTCGTCTGGTTGCTGACGCTGCTGCGTCAGGATCGCGAAGCCTTTATTGGCTGATCGGCGTTTATTGATGACTAGCTGGCCGGCGGATTGGCTGCTGCCCGACTGGCCGGCGCCAGCCCATGTTAAAGCCTGCGTGACGACCCGTGCAGGCGGCGTCAGTCGGCCACCCTTCGATAGTTTTAACCTCGGCGACCATGTCGAGGATGACTCCCTTTCTGTCTCTATCAATCGCCAGCGCCTGCAGGCCGATATTGGCTGCGCGCCTGCCTGGTTGCGCCAAGTGCATGGCGTGCAGGTTGTGGCGGCAGATGCTGGGAAAATATTGGAGGCGGACGCCAATTACTCGACCGAGGTCGGCGTTGCTTGTGCGGTGCTGACCGCCGACTGTTTGCCGGTGTTGTTCTGTGACCGTGCCGGTACCCGGGTGGCGGCGGCGCATGCGGGTTGGCGCGGCTTGGCCGGTGGTGTGCTGGAAGCCACGGTGCAGGCCATGGCGTTACCGGCAGAGCAGTTGCTGGCCTGGTTAGGGCCGGCCATTGGCCCAGCAGCTTTCGAGGTGGGCGTCGAGGTGCGTGAGGCCTTTGTCTCGACGCATCCGCAGGCAGCTGCAGCCTTCGTCCCGAGCCTTAATCACGGGCGCTATATGACGGATATCTACGCCTTGGCGCGGATTCGTTTAGCTGCTTGCGGGGTGATGGCAGTCTACGGTGGTGGTTTATGCACGGTCAGCGATCCGCGCTTTTATTCTTACCGGCGCGCCGCGCGCACGGGCCGCTTTGCCTCGCTGGTGTGGCTGGTTTAATCCGCGCCAGGATTCGGCCTTGCCGCTGTCTCGCCGGTACCTGACCTATATCAAGGTCGTCGGGCTTGAATCACCCAAAATCATCCTCATCTAGACTGTTATACCAACAGGTTTTTAGCGCGCCTCGCGCCGGCCTGCTCGCAGACAAAGGGTGAAAGTAATGCGCATCGATCGTTTAACCAGCAAGTTGCAACTGGCACTGTCAGATGCCCAGTCCATGGCGGTTGGGCTTGATCATGCGGCGGTCGAGCCGCTGCACTTATTGCAAGCTTTGCTGGAGCAGCAAGGCGGCTCAATTAAGCCGTTGCTGATGCAGGTGGGTTTTGACGTGACTGGCCTGCGCCAGGCTTTGAGCAAAGAGCTTGATCAGCTGCCGAAAATCCAAAGCCCGACTGGCGACGTGAATTTGTCGCAAGATCTGGCGCGTTTGCTTAATCAGGCGGATCGCTTGTCGCAACAAAAGGGCGATCAGTTTATCTCCAGCGAGTTGGTGCTGCTCGCTGCCCTGGATGACAGCACCAAGCTGGGCAAGTTATTGCTGGCCCAGGGCGTGTCGAAAAAAGCTTTGGAAAACGCGGTCAATAACCTGCGCGGTGGCGATGCGGTGAATGATCCGAACGCCGAAGAGTCGCGTCAGGCGCTGGATAAATACACCGTTGACCTGACCAAAAAAGCCGAGGAAGGCAAACTCGACCCGGTGATTGGTCGCGACGATGAGATTCGCCGCACCATTCAAGTGTTGCAGCGCCGGACCAAGAACAACCCGGTGTTAATCGGCGAGCCCGGGGTGGGCAAGACCGCCATCGTGGAGGGACTGGCCCAGCGGATCGTGGCCGGGGACGTGTCCGAGACCCTGAAGAACCGCCGCCTGGTGGCGCTCGACATGGGGGCCCTCGTGGCAGGCGCGAAGTTTCGCGGCGAATTCGAGGACCGGCTCAAGGCGGTCCTGCGCGAGGTGGAGAACGCCGAGGGCCAAAT
>JAURXE010000078.1 GCA_030654635.1 Pseudomonas sp. | reverse complement strand
GAGATGGACAGCTCCATCGCCATTCGCAGCCTGCTGGTCAAGGATGGGCAAATCAGTTGCTGGGGCGGCGGCGGCATAGTCGCCGATTCCGACTGGCAGGCCGAATATGCCGAGTCGATCACCAAGGTCGCGATCCTGCTGGAAACCCTGGAAAAGCTTTAGTACAGAAACCCCAAGGCCCGCAACAGCGGGCCTTGGCGAGAGCAGTAGCTCTTACAAGCTCAGATCACGCACCGAGGCCTTGAGAAACTCAAGTTTCAGATCGGCATAGCTGTGCACCGCAGGGAACTGCGGGAACTCGCGGATCACATTTTCCGGGGCGTGAAACAAAATCCCGGCGTGGGCCTCGGACAACATGGTTGTGTCGTTATACGAGTCGCCAGCGGCAATCACCCGGTAGTACAGGCTCTTGAAGGCCAGCACCGACTGACGCTTAGGGTCCTTCTGACGCAACTGATAGCCGACCACTCGATCAGTCTCATCAGTGATCAACTTGTGGCAGAGCAAGGCCGGAAAACCCAACTGGCGCATCAGCGGCTGAGAGAATTCGTAGAAGGTGTCAGACAGAATCACCACCTGAAAGCGCTCACGCAACCAGTCGACAAACTCCACCGCGCCGTCCAGCGGCTCCAAGGTAGCGATCACCTCTTGGATGTCCGCCAACTTCAAGCCGTGCTCGTCGAGGATGCGCAAACGCTGCTGCATCAGCACGTCATAATCGGGAATATCCCGAGTAGTCGCTTTTAGCGACTCGATGCCGGTTTTTTCCGCGAAGGCAATCCAGATTTCTGGAACCAACACGCCTTCTAGGTCGAGACAGGCAATTTCCACGGGCTATTTCCTCGTTGGCGATAAAATTAGGCGGCACTTTAGCCGCTCACCCGCCGGGGTGCAACGCAGGCCTTATACCCAAAACAAAGCTTTACGTAGGCCTTTGTTATTTAGATGCATATTCGGTTTTTGCTACCATCGGCAACACAGAGCGCCAAGCGCCATTAAAACTAGGAAACCGCCTGATGAACCAGCCTTTTGACGTCGCCGAACTGGCCGCGACTTACGCCAGCAAATCCCCGCAAGAAATCCTCAAGTTGGCCTTTGAGCATTTTGGCGATGAACTGTGGATTTCCTTCAGCGGCGCCGAAGACGTGGTGCTGGTGGACATGGCCTGGAAGCTGAACAAAAAAGTCAAAGTCTTCAGCCTCGACACCGGCCGCCTGCATCCAGAAACCTATAGGTTCATCGAGCAGGTGCGCGAGCACTACGGCATCAGCATCGAGCTACTGTCTCCGGAAGCCGCCGCAGTCGAGGCGCTGGTTAAAGCAAAAGGCCTGTTCAGTTTCTACAAGGACGGCCACGGCGAGTGCTGTGGCGTGCGCAAAATTGCCCCGCTGCGGCGCAAGCTCAGCACTGTACGAGCCTGGGCCACCGGCCAGCGCCGCGATCAGAGCCCCGGCA
The DNA here is from genome assembly GCA_030654635.1 of Pseudomonas sp. Classification (GTDB taxonomy): domain Bacteria; phylum Pseudomonadota; class Gammaproteobacteria; order Pseudomonadales; family Pseudomonadaceae; genus Aquipseudomonas. Next base: position 6,583 of record JAURXE010000078.1, on the reverse strand, counting down.
CCCGCAGCCAAGTGGCAGCATTGGAAATTGACTCAGCCTTCTCCAGCGCCGATAAGCCGCTGTACAAATTTAATCCGCTGGCAAATATGACCAGCGAGGAAGTCTGGGGCTATATCCGCATGCTGGAGCTGCCTTACAACAGCCTGCACGAGCGCGGTTTTATCAGCATCGGCTGTGAGCCTTGCACTCGCCCCGTTTTACCTAATCAGCACGAACGCGAAGGCCGTTGGTGGTGGGAAGAAGCCACGCAAAAAGAGTGCGGCCTGCATGCCGGCAATTTGATTGCAAAAAGCTAAAGCTAAGCGCTGAAATAAAAAAGCCCGGTTTCAGACTGCTTCTGAAACCGGGCTTTTTAGTGCCTTAAGGCTTAGAACGTCGGCAACTGCACATTGGCAAACAGCTCATCCATTTCCGCCTTGTTATGGCATTGCATGGCCTTGGTCTGCACTTCACGGGTCAGGTGCGGGGCGAACTTCTCGATAAAGTCGCACATAAAACCACGCAAGAAAGTGCCGCGACGAAAGCCAATTTTGGTCACGCTTGACTCAAACAGGTCACTGGCATCGAGCACCACCAAGTCCGGATCAAGCACTGCATCAACCGCCATCTTGGCCAAAATACCAACACCCAAGCCCAACCGCACATAGGTTTTGATCACGTCGGCATCGGCGGCGGTAAACACCACCTTCGGCGACAAGCCACGATGGCTAAAGGCCTCGTCCAGCTTCGAGCGACCGGTAAAGCCAAACACATACGTGACTAAAGGGTACTCGGCCAGCGCCTCCAGGGTCAGCTTTGGCAGCTTGGTCAAGGGATGCCCAACCGGCACGACTACACAGCGGTTCCAGCGGTAGCACGGCATCATCACCAGATCACCGAACAGCTCCAACGCCTCGGTGGCAATGGCGAAGTCGACGGTGCCGTCGGCGGCCATTTCGGCAATCTGCAGCGGCGTACCCTGGTGCATGTGCAGCGCAACATCGGGGTACTGCTTGATAAAGCTGCTGATCACCGGCGGCAAGGCGTAGCGGGCCTGGGTGTGGGTGGTGGCAATCGACAATGTGCCTTTTTTCTCGTTGGAGAACTCCTGGGCAATTTGCTTGATGCTCTCGACTTTGCGCAGAATTTCACCGGCAGTGGCGATGATCCGCTCACCGGCCGGGGTGACACGGGTTAGATGCTTACCACTGCGGGCAAACACCTCGACGCCAAGCTCATCTTCGAGCAGGCGAATCTGTTTGCTGATGCCCGGCTGCGAGGTGTATAGGCTCTGCGCCGTGGCAGAGACGTTGAGGTCGTGATGCGCTACTTCCCAGATGTAGCGCAATTGTTGGAGTTTCATGAGTGCCCCTCAATACAGATATATGCCGCAAGCCCGGCGACCGTATATAACCATATGTACGGTCTGAAGATTAAAAATAGACGATTTATCTTAAAATCACCTGCCGCTGGTCTAAAGCTCGCCACGACCGCGATGTTGCAGCATCGGCACCAGATACACCGGCGCCTCAGACAACTGCACCAAGCGCTGCGCGGTGCGCCCCAGCGGGGTATCCCAAGTGGTGCCATGGCTGTGACTGCCAATCACCAACAAGTCAGCGGAGATCCTTTGCGCCTCAATCAAAATAACTTGCGGCGGATCGCCCTGCAGCACACGTACCTCCCTGATCAGCTGCATATCGTGCGGCACCTCACCCAGCTCATCGTTAAAACCTTCAAGCACGCGCTGCTCGATACTGGCCATCACCGCGCTCAATCCTTTGGTACGCATTTCTTGCAGAATGCGGTCATCCAAATAGGTCTGCAGCACCGAGTCGGCAAACAACCCCATGGGTTCAACCGCATGCACCACATGCAGCTCGGCGTTAAAGGAACGGGTCAGAGCCAAGGCGTGCTGTAGCACATAGGGTGCATACAGCCCCAGATCGGTAGCGTAAAGAATTGTGCGAATCATCGATAACCTCATCTACTACTGGCCAAAGGTTCTGGCTAGAGCGTAGCAGCGCGGCAGCGAAAGCGATTTTCTAGGTTTTTTGCGGTTCGTTACTGACGCCATGCAGCACGTGACCGGTGGCCACTACCCCGCTGGCTTTCTCGCAATGGCTGGCTTGGTCATCGAAAAACATATCGGCGCCAAAGGTTTCCAAAATGGCCGATTTCTCCAGCCCGCCGAGAAAGAACGACTCATCCAGGCGAATATCCCACTCGCGCAGTGTGCGGATCACCCGTTCATGAGCCGGCGCCGAACGCGCGGTCACCAGCGCCGTGCGAATCGGGCAGGCATCCTCGGGAAACTCTTTTTGCAGGCGGTTTAGTGCAGCCAAAAAAGGCTTAAACGGCCCGCCGCCCAGCGGGTCGCGCGCCGCTTGCTGCTCGTGGGCTTGAAACGCGGCCAGACCACCTTGCTGATAGACCCGTTCGGAGTCATCCGAAAACAGCACCGCATCGCCGTCAAAAGCGATGCGCAGTTCATGGCTGTCCGCCCGTCGCGCACCGCCGGACAAAATACTCGCCGCGCCAAAACCTGCGCGCAATGCGCTGCGTACATCGTCTGCGTGGGTGGAAAGAAACAGATGGCAACCAAAGGCGGCCAAATAGGGGTCTGGGCTGCGGCCACCGACAAACGCGGCGCGCGAGATGCCGAGGTTGTAATGCTGGATTGAGTTAAACGCACGTAAACCGGTGTCGGCACTGTTGCGCGAAATCAAAATAACCTCGACCCGTGGCGAACCTAGGGCGCTGTTGAGATTGAGCAGTTTTTCCACTAATGGGAAAGCATCGCCAGGCTGCAAAATCTCTTCTTCATGCTCGATCTGATACTGGCGATAAGCCTTGACCCCTTCGCGCTCATAAATCTGATGGCTTTCGGTTAAGTCAAACAATGCCCGTGATGAAATAGCCAAGACCAGCTTGTCGCCCAAGCCCTTGCTCATAAAGCACCCAACTGCTGATTGCGGCTATCAATAAAAGCCAAGGCCCGATGTAACGCTTCGATACGCGGCAGCTCACACCCGGCTAACGCTGCAGCCGCCAAGGGCGCGGCATAAATAGCAGCCAGCTCCAGCGGGCGGCGCAACTGAGCATCGTGATACATGCTGGGCCAATAGTCAGGCATGCGATCGGTGGTGGCCAACAGCTTATCGGCATATCCGGGCGGCAGTTGATGGCCACAGGCGGCCGCCCCTTGCAGCACCTCCTGCATGATCGACTGGATCAGTGCCCGGCTGTCGGCATTGCTCATCAGCGCGCTGGTACTGGCATTGAGCAACACCGATAAGCCGTTATAAGGCACATTCCAGACCAGCTTCTGCCAGCGCGCCATCTCAAGACTGGGCATCGCAGTGGAGTCCAGCCCGGCGGTGCGAAACAACTCCACACCCTCCTCGACTATCGCCAGGCGCGCCGCTTGATCAGCGGCGGGACCGGAGTGATACCCCAGATTAACGGCGCCCAAGGATTGATGTTCGACCACGCCCGGCGCGCTGCGATGGGCGCAAATAAAACACAGACCACCGAGCAAATGCAGCGCCTGCGGCAGCAGCGGACGTAAGCCCTCTTCAACGGCCAAGCCATTTTGCAACAAGAGCACCTTGGCTCCCGGAACGGCCACCTGACTAATCAGCGGTGCCAAAGCGGCATTGCTGGTGGTTTTGGCGCCGACCAATAACCAATCGCAGGGCGGCATATCGGCAGCAGTTTGATAGGCCTGGGTCGGCTGCAAGCGCAACTCACCATGTACCGCACTATTGACCTGCAAGCCCTGCGCTCTCACGGCAGCAAACTCACTGCGCAGCAAAAAATGCACATCAAAACCCGCGCGCGCCAGCATGACGCCATAAAAACCACCGATCGCGCCGGTACCTATGATCCCAATCCGTGGCCGCTGTAAATTTGACATCTAGGGAAGTTCCTCTGGAGCGCGCGTTAGGGCCTGTTGCAGGGCATTGAGCAGTTCTGAGCCACTCAAGCGTGGTGCAACGCTGCCGAAATATTGACTATCCTTTACCACAAAGAAGGCTGGCAACTGCCGCACCTCATAGCGCTGCACCAAACCACCATTGTCGCCGGCATCAATCCAGCACAAACGCGCGACCGGCAAAGCAAAAGTGGGGATTTCACGGCGCGCCCAGCGGCAAGTGGCACAACCTATGCTGGTAAATATCAGCAATGAGGTCCCGGACAAATCGAGCAATTGGCGATCAGCATCAAAATCAGTCAATTGCAGTTCGGTCGCTATACTGGAGTCAGCGATGTCAATCTGATGGCATTTGGAGTCGGTAGTCATGCGTCGTTTCTTGCGTCATCCAAGTGATATGCCCGTTGAGCTAATCGTGCGCAAACAGGCTTGCCTGCCCAGACAGCGCCTGCACGATATCAGCCTCGGCGGGGTGGCATGCAACTCCTCACGCAGCTTTCGCTGCGGTACCCAGATTGAGATGCGTATTCCCTTATTAGGCGATCAAGCACGCTACCCAGGCGTGATCGCCTGGTGTCATAAACTGCCTGACGATTACCTGGTCGGTATTTCGTTTATTGATGAGGACACCCTGTTTCGCGCCCGCATGGTCGAACAAGTCTGCCAAATCGAGCATTACCGGCACCAACGGGAACTCGAACTGGGCAAACCCTTAGCCGTTGAGGCGGTGGCGGGCGAGTGGATTGCCCAACATGCCGCCGAGTTCTCCAGCGCCAGCTTGGACTAACACTCTGGGAGCAGGTAACAATCACCGGCCCCGGCAACCAAGCCGCACGGCTTTGGCTCACAGCCATTAAGCCCCTCTTATGGGCACTAAGCCTTAGCTACCCATTGTCTAGCCAAGGGGTAACGCGCTAAGGTTGAGCCTCCCCACCGCGCCCATCTTGCCGTGCACCGCCCCCGGGGATCACCGGCGGCCGGCACCCGTGACCTGACGACTCTAGAACTGATGAAAAGCACGATGGCTGATTTACCAATCAACGACCTCAACGTTGCCTCCAACGAAACCCTGATTACCCCGGAGCAACTCAAGCGCGAAATCCCACTCACCGATGCCGCCCTACACACCGTGGCCCACGGCCGTGAAGTGATTCGCAATATTCTCGACGGCAAAGACCAGCGCCTGTTCGTGGTGGTCGGCCCTTGCTCGATCCACGACCTCAAGGCCGCACACGAGTACGCCGAACGCCTCAAAGTTCTGGCTGCCGAGGTTGCCGATAGCATGTTCTTGGTGATGCGGGTGTATTTTGAAAAACCGCGCACCACGGTTGGCTGGAAAGGTCTGATCAACGACCCGTACCTGGACGACTCGTTCAAGATTCAAGACGGCTTGCACATTGGCCGCACCTTGCTGCGCGACTTGGCCGAAATGGGCCTGCCAACCGCCACCGAAGCCCTTGACCCGATTTCCCCGCAATACCTGCAAGACCTGATCAGCTGGTCGGCGATTGGCGCACGCACCACCGAATCCCAGACTCACCGCGAGATGGCCTCCGGGCTGTCTTCGGCCGTCGGCTTCAAAAATGGCACCGATGGCGGCTTAACCGTGGCCATCAACGCGCTGCAATCGGTTTCCAGTCCACATCGTTTCTTGGGTATCAATCAAGAAGGTGGCGTCTCCATCGTCACCACCAAAGGCAACGCTTACGGCCACGTGGTGCTGCGCGGTGGTAATGGCAAGCCCAACTATGACTCGGTTAGCGTCGCTATCTGCGAGCAAGAGCTGAATAAAGCCGCCATTCGCCCCAACATCATGGTCGACTGCAGCCACGCCAACTCCAACAAAGACCCGGCCCTACAGCCACTGGTGATGGACAACGTTGCCAACCAGATCCTGGAAGGCAATCAGTCGATCGTCGGCCTGATGGTCGAAAGCCACCTCGGCTGGGGCAGTCAGTCGATCCCCAAAGACCTGGCTGATCTGCAGTATGGCGTCTCCATTACCGATGCTTGTATCGACTGGCCGGCTACCGAAAAAGCCCTGCGCAGCATGCACCACAAGCTCAAAGACGTGCTGCCTAAGCGTCAACGTAACTAGTTAGCATCCACCAATAAAAACGCCGGGCAGATGCCCGGCGTTTTTATTGGTGTCGACTTAACCTTTAGCCAGATGCCGCTGACGCCGCTCCATGTAGCGTTCAACGTAGGAGCATGAGGCAATCACCGTATAACCTGAGGTTTCCGCATACTCCAGCGCATGCGCAGTCAGAGCCGCCGCAATGCCGCGGCCACGCAAAGCGTTCGGCACAAAGGTGCGATAGATATCCAGCGTCTGCTTCCCCAAGTCCATATAGGCCAGGTAAGCACGGTGGTCATCTATCGTGACCTCAAACTGATGACCGGCCTGATCATGCAGAACAGTTACTGCCTCGCTCATCGCACTGCCTCAGTATTTTTCAAAACCTTGAAACCTCTCAAAACAGTATCCTGACTTGATGAACTTTAGCCAAGCGTAACGACATATCAGCAGAACCACCGGCACCCAAAAGCGTGAGATAGACCTTGCCATTGTCAACCTTGCGCAACAAACCTGAATAGCCCTGACCATCAAAAGTAATTAACTGCACGCGCTTCCCAGCGTAGTTGGCCAACTCGTTTACTGCTACG
>JAURXE010000003.1 GCA_030654635.1 Pseudomonas sp. | reverse complement strand
TCAATTCGCCAGTCATTACCGAACTGCAACAGGGCCTTGGCCTCGCTGGCGGTGTAGTCCAGGGTAATCGGACACTCGCCCCGGTGGCGCTCGCACAACTGCCCCAACCACCGCAGCCGGTCGCCCTGCAAGGCACTGCTGGCCACTTTGATCCGCAGGCTTTCGGCCAGACCGGTGCGGGCATCTTCCAGGCTCATGACCCGCTTGGCGCGTAAGCGCAGACCGCCGGAGAAGTCGTCGTTGCTGACCTCGCCTTCCACCACCACCATGGCATCGGTTTGCAGCAAGGCTTGGGCGGCATTGAAGGCCTCGGCAAACAGCGAGGCTTCAATCCGCCCGGAGCGGTCATCGAGGGTGATAAAACCCATCTTGTCGCCCTTCTTGTTGCGCATCACCCGCAGGTTGACGATCAGGCCGGCGACAGTCTGGTCACCACGAGCTGGCTTGAGATCGATAATCCGCTGACGGGCAAAGCGGCGGATTTCGCCCTCGTACTCGTCAATCGGGTGGCCGGTCAGGTACAGGCCGAGGGTTTCTTTCTCACCGCGCAAACGCTCTTTAAGAGGCAATTCGCGCGCGTTGCGGTGCTTGGCGTAAACATCTGCTTCGGCATCGGCGAACACCCCGCCAAACAAGTCCATATGGCCGCTGGCGTGGCTGCGACTGGTTTGCTCGGCAGCCTGAATCGCCTCTTCCATCGCCGATAACAGCACCGCGCGATTGCGGTCGATATTGGCCTGATAGGCTTTTATTTCATCGTAAAAATACGGCCCGAGACGATCCAGCGCGCCGCTGCGAATCAAGGCATCGGTGGTGCGTTTGTTGATGCGTTTCAGATCGACCCGCGCGCAGAAATCGAACAAGTCCTTGAACGGCCCGGCCTGGCGCGACTCGACTATGGCCTCCACCGGCCCCTCGCCCACGCCCTTGATCGCGCCCAGACCGTAAACGATTCGGCCATCATCATTGACCGTGAACTTGAACTCAGAGCTGTTCACATCCGGCGCATCGAGGCGCAGCTTCATGCTGCGGCATTCCTCGATCAGGGTGACCACCTTGTCGGTGTTGTGCATATCCGCCGACAGCACCGCCGCCATAAAGGGCGAAGGATAATGGGCCTTCAGGTAGGCGGTCTGGTAAGACACCAGACCGTAAGCGGCCGAGTGGGATTTGTTAAAACCGTAACCGGCGAACTTTTCTACCAGGTCAAAGATGTTGCCCGACAGGTTCGGGTCGATGCCGTTATTGGAGCAACCCTCGATAAAACCGCCGCGCTGCTTGGCCATCTCCTCGGGTTTTTTCTTACCCATGGCGCGGCGCAGCATGTCCGCCTCACCCAGGGTGTAACCGGCCATCACCTGAGCAATCTGCATGACCTGCTCTTGGTACAGGATGATCCCGTAGGTCGGCAGCAGTACTGGTTTTAAGCCCTCGTACTGGTAGTCCGAGTGCGGATAGGACAACTCGGCACGACCGTGCTTACGGTTGATAAAGTCATCAACCATGCCCGATTGCAGCGGGCCCGGACGGAACAAGGCCACCAAGGCGATCAAGTCTTCCAGGCAGTCGGGTTTGAGCTTTTTAATCAGCTCTTTCATGCCACGGGATTCCAGCTGGAACACCGCGGTGGTTTCGGCTTTTTGCAGCAAGCTGAAGGTGGCTTTGTCGTCCAGCGGGATGAACTCAATCACCAGCGGCGGCTCATCGATCTTGGCGCGCTCGCGGTTAATGGTTTTCAGCGCCCAATCGATGATGGTCAGGGTGCGCAGGCCGAGGAAGTCGAACTTCACCAGGCCGGCGGCCTCGACGTCATCCTTGTCGAACTGGGTGACCAGGCCGCCGCCTTCGTCATCGCAATAAATCGCCGAAAAATCGGTCAGCTTGGTCGGCGCGATTACCACGCCGCCTGCGTGTTTACCGACGTTACGGGTGATGCCCTCGAGCTTCCTGGCCATCTCCCAGATCTCGGCGGCCTCCTCGTCGACTTTAAGGAAATCGCGCAGCACTTCCTCTTGCTCGAAGGCTTTTTCAAGGGTCATGCCGACTTCGAAGGGAATCATCTTCGACAGTCGATCAGCCAGCCCGTAGGACTTGCCCTGCACCCGCGCCACGTCGCGCACCACGGCTTTGGCAGCCATGGTGCCGAAGGTGATGATCTGGCTAACCGCGTTGCGCCCATAAGTCTGCGCTACGTACTCAATCACCCGATCGCGACCTTCCATGCAGAAGTCGATATCGAAGTCGGGCATCGATACCCGTTCAGGGTTCAGAAAACGCTCAAACAGCAGGTCGTATTCCAGCGGGTCCAGATCGGTGATCTTCTGCACATAGGCCACCAAGGAACCGGCGCCCGACCCACGGCCGGGGCCGACCGGAATACCGTTGCGCTTGGCCCACTGGATAAAGTCCATCACGATCAGGAAGTAGCCGGGGAAG
>JAURXE010000739.1 GCA_030654635.1 Pseudomonas sp. | reverse complement strand
ACAGCCTGCTCAAACAGCTGCGGCTGGCCCTGCGCGAGCCGCACTTGCTGGCCGAGTTGCGCAGCGAGATGCCGGCGCAGCGCTTCTTGTTCGACGCCTTGCGCGCCGACGGGCGCAAGATCCCAATGGAGCTGTACCTGTCGCTGATGTGGGACGAAAACGGTCATTTCGAAGGCCTGCTTGGGGTCGGTCGCGACATCAGCGAGCAGCGTCAGGCGACCAAAGAGCTGCGCATGGCGGCCACGGTGTTCGAGCACTACACCGCCGCCATTCTGGTCTCCGACCCGGCCGGCTATATAGTTCAGGTCAACGAAGCCTTCAGCCGGATCAGTGGCTACAGCGCCGCCGAGGTGCTCGACCAGCTGCCCAACCGGCTGACCAGTGAGCCGACCAACAGCGAGCGGTTCGTCTTTATCCGTGAGCAACTGCAACATCAGCACAGCTGGGAAGGCGAGGTGCGGCTCAAGCGTAAAGACGGCGATGATTATCCGGCCTGGGTCGGCATCACTGCAGTGATGGACGATGAGGGCGACCTGGTCAGCTATGTGGCGTTTTTCAGCGACATCAGCGAGCGCAAAGCCAGCGAACAACGGATTCACCGTCTGGCCTACTACGCCGGTCTGACCCTACTGCCCAACCGCACCCTGTTCCAGGACCGGCTCTACAACGCCTTGCTGCATGCCGAGCGCAATCAGCAGTGGGTGGTGCTGATGTTCCTCGACCTCGACCGTTTCAAGCCGATCAACGACTCCCTCGGGCATGCTGCCGGCGATCGCATGCTCAAAGAAGTGGCGCAGCGCCTGCTCGGCTGCGTCAGCGAAGACAACACCGTGGCGCGCATGGGCGGCGACGAGTTCACCTTGCTGCTGCAAGCGCGCAGCACCCGTGAAAACGCGCTAAACCAGGCCATTCATGTAGCCGAACAGATTCTCGCCAGCCTCGCCCAGCCCTTCACCCTGGAGGGTCGCGAGTTTTTTATCAGCGCAAGTATCGGTATCGCCCTCAGCCCGCAAGACGGCCAAGAGCTGAGCCAGCTGATGAAAAACGCCGATACCGCCATGTACCACGCCAAAGAGCGCGGCAAGAACAACTTCAAGTTCTACCAAGCCGAAATGAACGCCACCGCCCTGCAGCGCCTTGAGCTGGAAAGCGACC
>JAURXE010000737.1 GCA_030654635.1 Pseudomonas sp. | reverse complement strand
AGCTGTCGCCGAGCGGGGTAAAAAGCAGGTAATCACCCTGAATACGAAAATCCTGAAAGCTCAGCCAGTGAATACTGTTCAGGTACTCGCCGAGCAAGGTCACGGCGGCGACCCAGAGCGTCAGCAGCAGCACTGCCGCAGTCATCCAACTGACACTTAGCTGCCGCCACACCACGCCCAAAGAACCGGGCTTCGAGGCGAGACGAACCTGCGGATCACCTTGCGGATAGCGCGCATACAATTCGCGCGCCGTCACGGCAAATTGCTCATCGGGCACCCAGAGCACCTGCTCACCGGCCTCCTCGCTGACTCTATGCGGCACTTGCAGGCGTTGCAGCAGGCTAACAAAGGCGGCCAGATTCACCGTTAACGGCAGGCGCAAAGCGGCTATCGCACTCATCTTGGCGCCTCCAGATGTTCAACCTCGACCCAACAAAATTTACTCGCCTCAAGTTGCCGCTCTTGATCGAGGCGATAGGCCACCAACTTGCCGTTCAGTACGGCGCTGTAGTCCAAACAGGCCAGGTTCGACCGAATCGGCGCCGGCACGCCACGGCGCCAATAATGGCCAACAAACAGCAAGGGCTGATCCTCGGGATAGTGCAGCAAACGGCTTTTTTGCTCGGCCGACAAGGGCGTCTGTGCCACCTGTTCAGGCAAAGCATCGGGCTGGAAGACGATATCGCCGTAGTTTTGCGGCGCGTCGGCCCAAAACTTGGTGCGAAAATGCGCGCGGGTATAGCCGTCCTCGCCGGTCAGGGTCAGGCCGTCCGGCAGGCGCATGTCGGTGCCACGCAGCAGTCGGTTAAACACGCGACTGGCAAAGCTGCCAGGTTCTGCCGCCGCCTGGACAAAGGCCTGATCTATGACTCCGTCCGGATAACTGAGTTTGAGTTGCGCGATCATCTGCGCATCCCAGCAGGCATGCACCAGGCGAAAACGCAGCGCATCGATAAACAGCGGCAACTGCTGAAACCAGTCGATAAATTCGCGCCATTCATCCGGGTAGTTAGCAAACTGCTGATGGGTTTGCTGCAACTGGCGCGCGTGCACGGGGGTGTGTTCGCGCACATAGTGGGCGCGACCGGCCGTGACCACCTGAGTCTGCCAGCCGAGAGCATTGAACTCATGATTGCCCATCAAGCACGCGGCCTGGCCGGCATCGACCATGGTATGCACCAAGTGCAAGGCTTCGCGAATACGCGGGCCGCGGTCAATGATATCGCCGAGAAACAGCGCCATCCGCCGTGGGTGGCGCCAGACCCCGGCGTGCTGGCGATAACCCAACTGATCGAGCAGGTGCTCGAGGCTATGGACGCAGCCATGCACGTCGCCAATCAGGTCATAACTGCGATCTGGATCGAGCAGCATCAGTCGTGTACGCCCAAGCGACTGCCCCAGCCCAATTTGGTCCGGCAAGCCTCGTAAAAGTTGTGGTCAAGCGGGTGAATCAGGCTGAGTTTTTGCGGTTTTTTGCTGATGGTGATGGTGTCGCCGGGGGCACAGGTGAAGTGGTTCTGGCCGTCGCAAGAGATCAACGGATAGATCTGCAGGTCTTTGGAGACCACCACTTTCAACTCGCTATTACCGTCGACCACAATCGGTCGGCTCGACAAGGTGTGCGGGTACATCGGCACTATGACAATCGCATCGAGCTTGGGGTGCATAATCGGCCCGCCAGCCGACAAGGCGTAGGCAGTGGAGCCGGTGGGTGTGGCCACAATCAGCCCATCGGCCTTTTGGCTGCAGACAAACTGACCGTCGATATACAGCTCAAACTCGATCATCCGGGTTGATTTGCCCGGATGCAGCACCACGTCATTCAGCGCGTCGCCCTGCCCTATCGCCTCGTTATGCCGGCGCACTTCGGCCGACAATAAAAAGCGGGTTTCCGACAGGTACTCACCATCCAACACGGCGCCGACTTTAAGCTCCAACTCATCGGGGCGGATGTCGGTCAAAAAACCCAGGCTGCCGCGGTTAATCCCCAGCACCGGTACTTTGTGCTGGGCCAACACCCGCGCAGCACCGAGCAAACTGCCGTCACCGCCGACGACTATCACCAGATCGCAAATCTCACCGAGTAGCTTGCGTGATGAAGTTTGCAGGCCGTGGCCAGGCAATACTTCGGCAATGCTGTCTTCCAAAATAACATGCAACTGCCGCGCAATTAAGAAGCTTTTCAAGCGCCGGATGGTGTCGAGCACCTGCGCACTGCCAAGGCGACCAATGATGCCGACGTTACGAAATTGC
>JAURXE010000726.1 GCA_030654635.1 Pseudomonas sp. | reverse complement strand
ACAAGTGCTTGAGGAAGCGAATCCCCAAGCCAGCACCATCGGAGGCGCCCTCGATCAAACCGGGAATATCGGCAACCACGAAGCTCTTGTAGCGATCAACGCTGACCACACCCAGGTTCGGCACCAAGGTAGTAAACGGATAATCCGCCACCTTCGGCTTGGCGGCCGAGATCGAGCGAATCAGCGTGCTCTTGCCGGCGTTCGGCAAGCCGAGCAAGCCCACATCGGCCAACACCTTCAGCTCTAACTTCAGGTCGCGGGACTCGCCCGGCTTGCCTAGCGAAGTCTGTCGCGGCGCGCGGTTGGTACTCGATTTGAACCGGGTATTACCCAGGCCATGCCAGCCACCATGGGCAACCAGCAAGCGCTGACCGGCCTTGGTCAGGTCACCAATAACTTCCTGAGTACCAGCATCGATCACCGTGGTGCCGACCGGCACCCGCAATACCGACTCTTCACCCTTGCGACCCGTGCAATCGGCACTGCCGCCATTGGAGCCACGCTCAGCATCGAAGCGGCGGGTATAGCGGTAGTCGACCAGGGTATTGAGGTTCTCGTCGGCGAGCATATACACCGAACCACCATCGCCACCGTCGCCACCGTTAGGGCCACCGTTTTCAATGAACTTCTCGCGACGGAAGCTCATGCAGCCGTTGCCGCCGTCACCGGCTTTTACAAAAATCGATACTTCATCGACGAATTTCATGGGCTACGCCTCCCGCCACAAGAGCAGGCAAAGTGAAACAAGGAACACAGGAATACAGAAACAAAAAAGCCCCGTCGCAAGACAGGGCTTTTGCAGCAACTACGAGATTACGCCGCGACGACTTCAGTCTTCGGAACGATGCTCACGTAGCGACGACCGAAGGCGCCCTTAACCTGAAACTTGATCACGCCTTCCACTTTCGCGAACAGGGTGTGATCTTTGCCCATGCCAACGCCATAACCGGCGTGGAACTGGGTGCCGCGCTGACGCACGATGATTGTGCGCGGTAGAAGTGCCTGGCCGCCATACATATTAACGCCAAGGAGTTTAGATTCTGAGTCGCGACAGTTGCGGGTACTACTACCTTCTTTTTTGTGT